>NZ_JXIS01000004.1:0-42158 GCF_000836715.1 Bacillus sp. L_1B0_5
CCCTAAAGGGTTTCCCAACACTCTGAGTAAAAAAGAAGGTGAACTCTTTAAAGAGTTCACCTTCTTTTTTACTTCTTCGCCTTCGTTCCTACTAAATCACCAGCAACAACATAACGCTTAGAATTATCCTTTACAGATACACATGTAATAAGCGTTATCTCATCTTTCCCATGATCCTCTACAACTTCCCACTTATCAGGAGTTACTTCAGATACACCAGTAACCGCATACTCATATTCATTTTCATTGTCATACAAATAAATTTTATCGCCTTTTTTCAAAGAAGCTATATCACTAAATAAAACACCTTTTTTAGACATGTTATGTCCTGCTAGTGCGTAATTTCCTTTTCCCATAACTTGATTCTCTTTTACTGTCGCTGCACCTGATAATAAGTTTTTTTCAGTAGAAGCTTTTAAAACAGGCAGTTCTACTGAAACACTTGGAATCGAAATACGACCGATTACTTGTTTCTTATCTAATGATGCATTCGCTACTTCCGCCAAGTCTGGTTGATTAATTTTGGAAGCATCTACAAATTCCGTCTCATGCTTTTCATAATCCATCTTTTGAACAGCCTGCACATTTTCAGTCTGTTTCTTTTCAGCCTGATATCCATCATAAAATGGCTTTCCAATTAACACGCCACCTACAACAAATAGAAGGATTGCTACTATACTATAAATTCTTTGCTTATTCATATACAATTCCTTTCCCTTACAAAATCTTACTCTATATAAAATGATAAAATAATATCGCTATATGTACAAGTATTAGCTGAAAAGAAACCTTTTTGCCGGTGCAAGAAGGTTTCTTTTTAAGCTAATTTATTTCTGTATAGTGATACGTGAAATACTGTCATTTGAATAAAGAAAATAGAAAATAGAATATATAATGGGTATCCAGGAAGATATTCATTAATAATAGGCGAAAAAGTTAAAAATCCAACTGCACAAGGTAACACAAACCATAACGATACAAATGTTGTTCGACAAGCTTTATCCGTAATCGCTTTTTCACGTTCATCTTCTAGTGGAAATAATAATGGATACATCCAAAAAGATAAATTCTTATATTTTTTCTTTTGAATTCTATAAAAAATTGTAACTATAATAGCTCCAATAAATAATAAAATAAATGGTACTCCATTAACCGCTACTTCAAACGGGAAATTCTCGTTTTTAAATATATCTGCTAACTCTGTAATAACACTATAAAATTCAACAAATGTCCAGCATGCTAGTGCAGTATAGAGTACATTTATAATATAAGAAAAACCAATTCTATTCATCCTCTTCCCCCTCCTTATTTAAAACAAACACGTCTTCCATCTTTAACTGGAATACATCACAAATCGTCAATGCTAGTAACAATGAAGGAACGTAATCCCCTTTTTCAATTGCAGCAATTGTTTGTCTCGTCACTCCAACCTTTTCTGCTAATACACTTTGTGAAAAATTAAAACGAGCTCTTAATTCTTTTACCCTGTTTAAAATGGTCAAATTTACCACCTCTCACCATTATTGTATGCTATCCTTAACAAAATGTAAACTCAACTTAACATTATTATTATAAAAAAATCCAACTCTACGTATTGTAAAGTTGGATTACGTTTTAGTTTAAAATTGTAACTTTAACGATTTTTCTTCCCCATTGACTAGAAGACCCTTTATCAGGCATTAACACATCAATTCTGTTACCTTTAATCGCTCCACCAGTATCTGCTGCAATTGCGACTCCATAACCTTCAACATTTACAGTTTTGCCTAATGGAATAACACTTGGATCTACAGCAATTAATTTCATTCCTGGGTTTGCAGTTAGATTATAACCTTTACCACCTGGTCCCCATGCAGAAAATACTTGTTGACCTGACGCATAACCATTTTCCGCTGGATCAGCTGTATAAGCTGTAGCTTCTACATAAATTTCTTTCCCACCAGCAGTTGGCTTAGAAGGTTGTGCAGGTTCTACCTTCGAATTATTATTAGCAACTGGTTCTGCCGGTTTACTAGCTTTTTCTTGCTTTTGCTTTTCAGCAATTTCTGCTTGTGCTTTCGCTAAGGCTTCTTGCTCTGCTTTTGCAGCCGCTTCTGCTTTTGCACGCTCTTCCGCTGCGATTCTTGCTGCTTCTTGCTCACGAGCAATCGTTTCTTGTACTGCCTTCATATTTGATTCAATTTTAGCTTTCTCTTCCGCTGCTAAATTAAGTTGACTTGCAACCTCATTATATTTAGCTTGAACTGTTTGTAAGTTATCTTGACGTTTCTTCAAGTTATCTTGCAGTTCAGCTTGCGCTTTTGCTAATTTTTGTTTGTCTACTACTAAAGATGCTTCTTTTTCGTCAATTGTTTTCTTGTCCTCTTCAATTTGACGAAGATCTTGTTCTTGTAGACGTAAAATTTCTTTATCAGCTTCTAGAATAGTAGAAACTGCGTTCATACGTTGTAAGAAGTCTGCAAAGTTTTTTGACTCTACTACAACTTCTACTACTAAACTTGTATTTGAACTGTTTTGAACAGAAACCATACGTTTTCTCATAATATCTTTACGAGCAAGGACTTTATCCTCTAAAACGATAATTTCTTCCTTTTTTTGTTCAATCTGCTTATGTGTTTCATCAATTTTACGTTGAATAGCAGCTTGATCCTCTTTATTTTTTGCAATTGTATTATTTAAATTATGTAGTTCGTTTTCGATACCTTTAATTTCTTTACTAACAGCTTGCTTCTCTTGCTCTTTCTTTTGCATTTCTGCATCGTTTTGTTGCAATTGCTGTTGCATGTTGTTAAGTTTCTCGTCGTTTGACTCTGCTTTTACAGCGACTGTACTAGAAAGACCGATAATTCCTGCTAATACTAGACTACTGATTCGCTTAAAATAGTTCATAATCCGACTCCCTTCTTATACAGTTATACATGATTTATTTTACAGTTTGTTTACAAAACGATTAAATACAGTTTATTTTTCGTGACGAAAAAAAGAGAATTATGAATAAAATGTAATAGATTCTTAAATATTTAACAATTCCTATATTTAAAAAATACAAAAGATGCTAAAATCCAAATATAGAGAAAATATAACTTTCGAAGGCGGTTGAAATAAATACATGTTTACTCAAAAGAAATCACTCCAACATACAATTGCTCAATTAGAAGAGCGTATACAAGAATTAGAAGCAGAATTAAAACAAAAAGATATTGAAAAACAAGAGACTATTTCTACTATCCACGATCGTGTACAAAGCGTTGTCCAAGAGCATCAACTTGTAAATAACCAACACAATACACTCCAAAATTTAGTTCAACAATTAAGCTCATGTTTCGAGAATGTTTCAACACGTACGACACATTCCAACGAGTTAAATAATGAAATGTTACAAAAGGAACAAAGCTTAATTCAGTCTATTGCAGAAATTATTGACTGCTCTAATGAAGGAAAAGAATCCGTTCACCGCTTACTTATTGTAATTAATAAATTAGGTGAACAATCCCAACGCACGTCTAATAGTATGAATCATCTAAGCGAACGCTCAAAGGAAATCGAGCAAATTGTAGAAGTCATTCAAAACATTGCAGCACAAACAAATTTACTTGCTTTAAATGCGAGTATTGAAGCCGCGCGTGCTGGAGAGCACGGTAAAGGATTCGCTGTCGTTGCCAATGAAGTAAGAAAACTAGCAGAAAGTACAGCAGAAAGTACAAAAAACATCGGCAACTTAACGAAAAAAATTCAAGAAGAAATTGAAAAAGCATACGATAACACAAAAGATAATTTACATTTAGTCGATGAAGGTGTAGAAATGAGCGCCGATACAAACGCTAGAATTGAAAATATTTTAGTTATGATTCAAACGTTACAAAATGGTGCTACAAATGTTATTAAGGCTATTGAAAACCAAAAATCTTGTAATGATGACATATTACGAGAATTCGCTAACACACAACACATGTTCCAAAAATTAAATACTACTATTATGAATCATATTCATGATGCTGAAAAAGTCGATGTTCAATTGTCTAAAAGTCTTCAAGGAACAGTAAATTCTTGATTAAAAATAAAAATCCCTTATACTGCTATAAGGGATTTTTATTTTATTTCGAATATTTATTTCTTTTCAATATTCATCCATATCTTTGTTATAATGGAAAAGTTGTTTCTTTCAACTAATAAACAAGGAGGTTATTATGGAACAATTTTACTACGTTTTAAAATATTTAATTCTCGGTCTGTTCCAAGGACTAACAGAACCAATTCCGATTTCTTCAAGTGGTCACCTCGTTTTAGCACAACATTTGCTAGGACTAAAAATAGAAGGGTTTAGCTTCGAACTACTTGTTAATTCAGCTTCATTATTAGCTGTATTACTTATTTATAGAAATGATTTAATTCGTCTAACGAAGAATGGTCTCTCTTATATATTTACAAGAGCAGAAGACGCAAAATCAGATTTCTTCTTTATTATTTATCTTGTTATTGCAACCATTCCAGCAGGTGTTATTGGTGTTTTATTTAAAGATTACATTGATCAGTACTTAAAAGGTGTGAAGATGGTTGGGATTTCCCTTCTTATTACTGCTGTCGGCCTTTGGATTATTAGAAATTTACGCGGTCGTAAAAATGATGGCGACCTTTCTATGAAAGATGCAATCATCGTCGGATTAGCACAAGCTTGCGCACTGATTCCCGGAATAAGCCGATCTGGTGCCACAATCGTAGCAGCAATGTTACTTGGTATGAAGCAAGAAACAGCTCTTCGCTTTTCATTCTTACTATACATTCCTGTTAGCTTAGGTGGCTTATTGTTAAGCATTACAGACATTGCAAATGATCCAAATCTAGACACATTATTCGTGCCATATGTTGTTGCATTCATCGCAACATTTATCATGACGTATATTTCACTAAAATGGTTTATGAACATTATGGCAAAAGGAAATTTAAAATATTTCTCTTTCTATTGTATTATCGTAGGTGTACTTACTCTTATTTTCTTATAAAATGAAACTTACAAATTGAAAGCGAGTCATTCTATTACACTAGATGACTCGCTTTTTTATACCTTTATTAAGTTAAAATCTATCATTTACTTTGAATTTTCTGAATAGTATAATAATATTTAAATTCACTATTATAGTAAAGCTATCTTTCCTACTATTATCGTAAAAGAGGTGTTTATATGTTTATTGTTACTAAACTCATTCACATTAAGTACGGATATGAAAGTGAGCTACTTTATGGGCTTAAACAATATTATCCTTCTCCCGGAACGAACGGTTGTATTAACATAGAGTTTTCACATGTTCATCGTACAAATGATAAGGCAGAATATATGATTCGTATGTTATGGAAAACACAACAAGATTACCGTACATGGCTTTCTCAAAGAGAAAGAAATGTAACTTTGAAGCGCAAAATACAAGGCTATATCCTTTCTTCCAAATCAAATGCTACCTATGTACATTAACCCTTCTCTTTTTATTCCTTACGAAGGGCAAAATGATAAAGCGAAACTTTAATCCTCACCAATCGTGCTTCCCACAAATAGCGGGATAAAGAGCCCTCTTACTTTTCATACTGTAAGAGGGCTTCTCTTATGCATACACCTTCTTTTCTTGACAATACAAACGAATAACATGTTTATTTTGTTGAAATACATCATGCGTCAGACGAATAATAATAAAGTTTCTTTTTGTTTGATCATCATGAACAAAAATCTGTTCTCCCTCCTGAAAACGCCATGCACTTTCAAAAGTCGTAATATGATCCCCACTTACAGAAAAAAGTTCATATCGCATCTCTTGTACCCTCTCTCAACTTATATAATCATAATATCCTTATATTAAATTTATTATAACTTAATTCCTATAAAATTAGTAATTATTTCTATTTCGAAAGATTTTAACTTTGTATTTAAATATTTTTAGCGCTATAATGATAAACGAATTTTCATTGAAAGGAGTTTTACTTTGACTGCATATTTATTTCCAGTAAAAACAGCATTTATTTTATTTCCCTTTTTAGCAATGTTTCTTTTAATCCCTTTTTTAATATTTAATTATCGAAAATACGGTTATTTAAATAAATGGCGCTCATTTATTTTATACTCATTATTACTTTACTTATTAAATGCCTATTTTCTTGTTATTTTGCCGTTACCACAAACGTTTGATACTTGTAGCCTACAACCGGCTAATACACAACACATGCAACTCTCACCATTTTATTTCATACAAGAGATTAGTAGTCATACATCGGCAGTTTTAACGAAACCAGCTACTTATTTCTACTTATTAAAAGAGTCTGCGTTTTTACAAGTTGCATTTAATGTTCTATTGACTGTTCCATTCGGTATTTACTTACGTTATTATTTCCGACGTAGTTTCTTACAAACAATTTGCATTTCCTTTTTCCTTTCACTATTTTTCGAGCTAACACAAGTGACTGGATTATACGGTATATACAATTGTGCATACCGATTATTTGATATCGATGATTTGTTTTTAAATACATTAGGTGGCGTAATTGGTTTTATCATTGCACCAATATTTACGTACTTCCTTCCGAAGACAAATGAGTTAGATAGTTATATTGATTTGGAAACGAAACCAGTCGGATTCATTCGTCGCCTTATCGCAATGCAAATTGATTGGATTTTCTTATCTATCGTTGTACCTGTCATTAAAAACAAAGGAAATTCTTTCTTCGTTTCTAATATGCAATCTTACACCAATATGTATGAACTCATTTTCATTACGTGTTCAATCCTTATTTACTTTATTATTATTCCATACTTTACGAATGGAAAAACAATTGGGAAAGCATTGCTTCGCATTCACCTGAAAGGAAAATCAGATCGTATTACATTAAAAGAACTATTTATTCGCTACGGTATATTTTATTTTGCGTTAGGCGGAATCAATTACATTCTTTCTAGTAGCTCTATGTTAAATCATACAGAACCTTTAGTATTACTCGTTACATTGTTATTCCTATTTATCATTAACGGCCTATTCATTATTCATGTTTTACTACATGTATTTAGCCGTGATAAACTACTATTTTATGAACATATTAGTCATACAAGAAATGCAATTACACTAAAAAAAGCTGACAAATAATTATTTGTCAGCTTTTTCATATACATAATGTGAAACTTTAATCAGTGGGGGTCTTACTGCCCGGCAAATAGCGGGATAAATAAATTTTCTGCATAAGGATTAAAAAACATTCCAAGTTCATCTAGAGATTTCCTCACCTGTAAAAACGAATGAAACTCTGGATATATATCTTGTAATTGCTCATATGATAATGTATGCATTTTCCCCCAATGCGGACGCCCTTCATACTTCAGAAAAATTTTTTCCACTTCGCCAAAGTAAGCAGCATATTTCATACCTTTATACATATGAACAGCGATATACGCTGAATCTCTTCCATAGGCTGGACTAAGCCATATATCATCACCTTTCACATAGCGGCATTCGATTGGGAAGTGCACCTTATACTTTTTCTTTTCAATAAGATTTGAGATTTCTTCTACAACCGCCCTCATATACTTTGAGGGAATACTATACTCCATTTCATAAAATGGTACCGTACGTGATGTAGCAAATACTTCATAGCTCGGGCCAATTATTTTTGTGTTTGGTACAGCCTTAGCTGATAATCGACTCACTCCTTTACTTATAGAAGGAAACCATTTACACCCTTGAGATAGCAAAGAGAACATCCTATTTTCAAGTAACTCAACCTTTAGTTTATGCCATTTCAAATCACTGCCTGTATTCGTTGTTTCGTTCGTAAATTTCACTTGTACTTCATCAGAATAAGGAAAAACGAAAAATTCAAAATGACGATTCTTCTTATATTCTTCTAGTTTGTTCATTACAGTAGATAATGACTGTTTTTCACTTTCATAAACGAGTGCATACGCTGGAATAACCTTCAATTTTATCTTTACAATGATACCTAACATTCCAAGTGACAACTGAAACGCTCTCCAATATTCTACGTTCTCAGCTTCCGAACAAACTATACTCTCACCATTAGACAAAACTGCCGTAATCTCTATAACTTGTGTTGATAAACTCCCAAAGGTAATACCCGTTCCATGAGTCCCCGTACTAATCGCTCCTGCAATAGATTGTGAATCAATATCCCCTAAATTTTCTTGCGCATAACCTTTTTCCTCAAGTAACTTCCCTAAATCATGTAACTTTGTTCCTGCCCATACTTCAGCAACCATCTTCTCTGCATCAATATTCACAATGCCCTTCAATTCATCTAAAGAAACTAAAACTTCTTCCGTTTGCACAAGGGGGGTAAACGAGTGTCCTGAACCGACAACACGAATTTTCTTCCCCTTTTTTCGTGCAAGATCCACAACTTCTACTACATCTTGTATACTTTCTGGATACATCGTATAATGCGGCGTTCCTTCTACATTCCCTGTCCAATTCCTCCACTTTTTCCCCTTTATAGAAAGCATTGGCCATCCCCCCGATATGTTGAATACTCCCCAACAATCTCTCCTTTTTTAACACGATACAAAAAAGGAAAGCGTTCACATAACTCGCCAGCCTTACTATGACGAAACAAAATGGACTCTCCTATATCCACTCGTTCCTCGCCGTTATAAAAAATTGGCGTTTGTACCTCGCCAGCACCTTCTAAAGCTAATAGTTTTGCACCCTTCGGTCTCCAAACTTCAGGCTCTTTATCTTTTCCAACTGCTCCTGAAGCAATATATCCACCACCTAGGCAAGTGTAAATAAACGGGGCTGGTTTACGCACAACTGGTAAGGCAAATCCGACCGCTGGATGAAATTTCACCTCTTTATAATAATCAAACAGCTTCGGAGAATAAAAAGCAGAACCTACTGTAATCTCTGAAACTGAATTATCTTTCTCGGTTGTTTTTATGCTTCCTGTTCCCCCTCCATTTACAAACCTTAGCTCAATACCAAGGTTTTGTATTGCTTTTACAATATGTTCTCTTCTTTCTTTAACTTCTAACACTGATTTCTTCTTTAAATACGAAATCACTTTACTTTTCAGCCATTGATTCGGTATATGATCGCCCACCCCAGCAATTTGAGCTTCATAACCCATCACACCATCTAACATTAAATATGATGACCTTCTCACCTTTTCTACTACTTTCAACGCATCCTGCACATTTTTTACCGGGGATCTTTGTACACCAAAATGAAATTGAAAAAAACGACTACTCATATCAATATCCAAACAAACACGAAAACATCCTTTAGATTTCTCAGCAATTTTTTCTAAATACACAATATGCTCTTCACAATCCACCATACAAGTTATAATGAAACCTTTCTTTGTTAGCAAACTAATTTCATACAAAGCTCTTTCATCATAAGCAGGATATCCGAGCAATAAATCATTAAATCCTTGTTCTATTAAAAATAAAATCTCTCTAGGTGAAAAGCACATAATACCTTGAAATCGATCATTTGCAGCTAAAATCTTTTGCATAATTGGAACAGAACGTAACGATTTACTCGCTATACGAATCTTCTTATTTCCACTTAACTCTATAATCGATTGAATGTTTCTATCTAAAGCCACTTCATCCAAAAATGCACACGGTAATGGAACTTCTTTAAAAATTCCTCGATCCACATTTTTCTCTCCTCTTCTCAATATGTCTTATACATATTGGAAAGAAAGTATGATTTTCCTGTTTGCAAATAAAAAAAGTTTCTTCTTTACGAAGAAACTTTTTGAAACTACTTCATAGAAATAGTCGCCTCTACTGGATAATGATCAGAGTAATCATTATACGTATATTTTTGGAACCACGATGTAACAGTCCATTGTGGAGATTTCGGCTGTAACACCTTATTCGCTATATACGATGGGTTCGCATGGTCTTTGCTTGCAATAATATAATCTAAATATTCGGCAGGGCTATCAGGGAAATTATATTTTGCAATACTGTTTGTCGTTGCATCCCAAGTCGCTGTATGTCCAGTATAAGATGGTACAGAAGCGTTCAATGTTTTAAACATAGATGCATACTCTGAATCATTATTGTTCTCTGCATTTATTTTATTTACGTTCATATCACCACCAATTAACACATACTCATTATTTGGTATATTTTTATTTTTAATAAAATCTTGAATTTCTTTTAATTGGTTCGTACGTACAGATGCTGGTGAAGTTTTTCCGCACATACTATCTTCAGCCTGCAAATGCGTCCCAATCACGTGAACGAAACGATCATTTTTCTTAATTTTCGTGTATACAAATCCTTTATTCGATAAATTATCTGGCCCGCATCCTTTTGCAAATACATATTGAATCTTTTCAGCGATTGGCCATTTGCTCACAATCGCAACGCCACCATCTTCAGGAGTTGAAGATGAATAGTTTCCTAACGTTTTATCCCATTCGCTTCCACTACTACGACCTAATACTGCTGTTTGATTTGGATATTCTTTCTTCAAATTCCCTAATAAACGATCTGAAGCACTATTATCAAACACTTCATTTAATATAACAACATCTTGATTCTTTATATAATCTGCCGCCCCGATTAAATCAGCACGCTCATTTTGTCCCCAGTTCGGATATAAGTTTGTTGATAGCATATATACATTATGCGTCATCACTTTTAATGTATCATTTTGATTTGTAGATGCTTCTGCTTGAGCTGACGTTCCGCTATATAAAGCTCCTAAACCAACCCCTAAGCTAAGTACACCTTTTAGCAATTTACCTTTCACGTTTCATACCTCCATGTATTGTATAGTGATAAAAAGGCCAAATACTCTATTCTGAGATTTGACCTTTTTCAAATACTTAACGATTTCCGTACGTATCAAACCAAAGCTGAATGTATCCAGCAGTAACACGTTGTGCATCCATTAAACGCTTACCTGTCATTGGTGTAACTTCAGCGCGCCATTTATCTGCATATTCTTGTGATACAGCAGCTCTCACGAACCAATCTTTCGTATTATCATTTACAATGCCAGCGTAATCTTGTTTCGCAACTACTGCCGCTCCATGAATCCAATCTTCTGGATTCGTACCTTTCCAGTTCCAATATCCATTTCCATCCGTTACTTTATAATTATCTTTTATCGTATCTACAAAGTTTTCATATTTAGAATGGAATCCTTGTGGATACGAAAGGTTCGTAAAGTTTGCCGCATGCATCGGTTGGTTTACATCCCCTAAATAATGAAGAGATAATCCTAAATAGAAGAATGCTTGTTTCATATCTTTATTTTTGTAAGACTCACCAGCTAATTTAAAATATTTAGCTCCAGTTTCCTTTGCCTGCTTTGCATACGGAATATAAGTTTTCCCATTGTCAGGATCATAGAAATGTGAAGCAAATGTGCTATTATCATAATAAGGATTTTCATAGTCAGCAGCATAAATACCGTTCTCTAACTCAGTACGCCATTCATTTAATAGTGCAACTCGCTCTTGTTTTACAAGTGTTGTATTACGAGACATAATATCAACTGCACGGTTTACAATCCATAAATGAGAATTCACGCCTTCTTTATGTTTATCTTCAGCAGACCAGCGCGGAATAACTCCAAATCTCTGTCCCCCATCATTTTCATGAGCAAATGCAACACTTTGTAATGGAGCAACTAATGTAATAGCTGCCGCTAAAGCAAGTACTTTCTTTTTCATATAAAATCCTCCATTTTATAATTGAATTATTGTAAACATTTTGTTAGGATCCTATGATGTCGTCCGGTTAACCTATGACTAGAATATCCCACCTTTCACGAAATTTCTATCACTAAATTAAAATATGCAAATGTTCATATCATTATAACTTTATACACAGTGAATATAATGAATGAATACACTTTCATTTTAATAAACTATTATTAAGGCTTGTCTAAACTAATGTAAAAAAAGAGTAAAGCACCCACATGCTTTACTCTTTTTTTCTATTCGATAATATACTTGGCAATTGTACATTAACTGCTAACTTATGAATAAATCCAAACACTAATCCAATCCCAATAAATATGTATAAGATTGTAAATATCTTTCCGAAATCAGTTTGCGGACTAAAATTCCCATCACCGACAGTCGTCAACGTGACCACACTAAAATATAAAGCGTCAATAGGACGTAACCCTTCAACTGTACTATAAAAAATCGTACCCGATAGTAAAGTCAAAATTGTTAATATGAATAATACTTGAAATTCTTTATCTTTCCACGCTCGTAAACAAGCTCTTAACATTCGCTTTAAAGTTAACAAAAATGAAAGCATTAGATTCTCCCTTCCAAACAAAAATACATTTAGTCAAAGGAAAGTCTATCACCTTTCAGTATAGAAAAAAAGTAGCCCTCTTCTATTTCTAGAAAAGGGCTACTCTTTTCGATTCTATCTTATTTAGGTGAAACAAGAATTTTCACTTGTGTTTTATCTTTTACAAGTGCTTCAAATCCTTCTTCAACAACTTGATCCACTGTAATTTTTTTCGTAATTAATTTCTCTGCTTGAATTTGACCGGAGCTAATCAATTTAATAACAGCTGGGAAGATGTGACGGTATCCTAAAATACCAATAACTTCTTTTTCTTTTAATACTAAGTTATTTGGAGTAATTGTTGCGTCTTTTTCCCATACACTAACAATTACAGTTTGTCCTTCGAAGCTTGTACTTTCAATCGCTTGACGTAGTACAACTTCAACACCTGTTACTTCAAAGCTAACATTTACACCTAAACCATTTGTTAAGTTACGAATCTCAGCTAACACATCTTGAGTTGCTGGATTTAATACATAATCCGCACCTGCTAATTTCGCTAACTCTTGACGTTCTTTAGAAAGTTCAACTGCAATAACAGGAGTTGCTCCTGCTGCTTTAGCTGCTTGGATAACAAGAAGTCCAATTGGCCCGCAACCAAATACCGCTACAGCTTCCCCTTCTTTTAATTTACTTTGACGTACTGCATGAACTGCTACTGCTGCTGGTTCTACAAGCGCACCTTGTTCATACGTCATTTCATCAGGAATGTGATGAACCATATCTTCTGGTACTACTGTATATTCAGAGAAACCGCCGCCTTCTCCGCCAAGACCGTGGAAAACAAGTTGTTCACAAACATTGTAATGTCCATGTTTACAAGCTTCACATTTACCACAAGAATAAATTGGTTCTACAACAACGCGGTCTCCCACTTTATGAGATGTAACTCCTTCACCAATCTCTATTACCTCACCACTAAACTCATGACCTAAAATAACAGGTGCTTTCACATGTGTTAATGGATGTTCTTCTGTTGGAATAAAAATAGGCCCTGCTAAATATTCATGCAAGTCTGTCCCACAAATACCACACCATTTAACTTTGATTTTCACTGTTCCTGGTTTTACTGTTGGTTCTGGTACTTCTTCTACTCGTACATCACGTTGATTATGCCAAAGTAGTGCTTTCATTTTATACATCCCTCTCTATGTATATACTTAACCTGGTGAAGTTTACGATTCTATTATAATACTTCTATCCATATATTTCAAAAAAACAATCGCATTTTCACTAATTTTTTACAAATAACGTTCAATATTTTGTCACTTTGTACTTTTTTCCACATCTGTTAATTCAATTTCATTGCAGGTGAAATTAGCATTGTGCCATAATAGCATAGGAGAGGTGAATATCGCTTGAAATATTTTATTTACTTTATCGTTATCGTGGCATTTTTAGATACATTTTCACAATTACCTATTATGAGTACTTTCGCTCAAAGCCTTGGAGGAACTCCTCTTATTATCGGGCTAGTTGTCGGTATGTACTCATTCGCTAATATGATCGGTAATATTATTGCTGGAGCCGCTGTCGATAAATTTGGTGCAAAAAAAATCCTTTATATAAGCATGGGAATTACGAGTTTCATAGTCTTGTTATACACCGTTGTTCAAAGTGGTGAACAACTATTAGTTGTTCGCTTTATGCATGGATTTAGTGATGGCTTTTTAATTCCTGCTGCCTTTACATTTTTATCAAAACAAACAAATGCAAAAAAACAAGGAAAAGCAATGGCTCTATCTGGTGCTGCTGTTGGAACAGCGGCAATCGTCGGACCTGCTTTCAGCGGTATTATGAAAGCAACAGCTGGCGTAGAATGGGTCTTCATTACTATTTCTATTTTAATGGCTCTTGGTACAATCGTATCTCTATTCTTCTTACCAAATAACGTATCAAGAAAAGATACATCAAGAACGCAAATGATGAACAAAGAAGATATGGTTGAACTTTTAAAATCAGAACCGTTATTACAAGCATATATTGGTGCTTTCACATTAATGTTTTCACAAGGAATTGTCACTTATATGTTACCAGTAAAAGTTGAGGCATTAGCGCTTAAAGCATCTACAACAGGCATGATGTTAAGTGTATTCGGTATAACTGCTATCCTCTTCTTCTTGCTTCCAACAAATCGTATTTACGATCGATTTAATCGTTCGAAACTAATGCTAATCGGAATTGCAGTTATGGCATTCGCATTATCTTTACTCGGATTATTTGCTACAAAAGGTATGCTCTTTATCGTAATGATGATTTATGGAATTGGATTCGCGATCCTCTTCCCGTCTATTAACGCTTTACTCGTTGAAAATACTACAGACGATAATCGCGGAAAGGCATTCGGATTATTTTATGCCTTCTTCTCATTAGGAGTTGTTGCTGGCTCCTTTACAGTCGGCGCAATCGGAGCATCACCTAGCGCTAGCTTCATTATCGGGACAGCATTTTTATTAACATTTGCTGGGATGATTTATGTAAGAAGCAAAGTAAAAAAGACAATGATGGGATAATCCATCGTTGTCTTTTTTAAAATGCATATTGATATAATCCATAATATAATGGAAGCGTTGGAATAATTCCAATTACTTTAAATATAAAAGGTAACGGCTCATCTCGCTCTTCATATAAACGAAAAACAAAAACTGCAGTTAAAGTCCAAATAATACTAAACACGAAGATACATTTCCAAACGATTGGGGTTAATATTTGTATATCAAATACAAAACCAAAGAGCCCTATCCACATAATAATAGATACTACAAAGTCAAACTTTTGAATTGGTGTTTGAAACATACCCCTTACTAACGAAATAATAGCTAACATTGCTACAATAACTAAATATATTTTCCAAAGCATAATGACAATCTCCTATTCAATTCAACTTTTAACTTTCAACAAACCATATTTAATAAATAATATAGCATTATATTTTTCATAGAAATAATACAATGGATAACAAAATAAAAAGAAAATAAGTACAGTTGGTACATTGTCTACAATAGAAAAATATTTTACTAGTAATTCCTTAATACTCTCTCCAATAATAATAAACAGTGGAATTATACAAATCATCGCTAATATTAAACATGGCGTTATCCTTATTTCTTTCAACTTCACCTTACAATGTGGACACCTTAATGAAAAAGGATGCGGGAGATCAATAATATGTTGTACAGTAATATCCCCTTCACACTGTGGACATCCAATAACTTCTTTCATTTATCGCTTACTCCTTTCTATCTATAAAAAGAGCCCTATCGAATAGAACTCTTTTTTGCCCAATATATTACTTTTGTGTATAACCAAATAACAATGTAAATAAATTGGGCCGTAAAGGCAATAATACTTCTCTTCTTTTAAAAAGAAAGTTTATAAATACCGACGATACTTCGACAATTTCCTCGGAAATATTTCCTTTCCCCACATAATTTGATACACTACACATGAATAAACATTTGTATTACATGAACTAAAATAATAACTTACTGTACAAATTAAAAAGCACATCCTTCATTTGAAGAATGTGCTTTTATTTTATTAACGTCTAATCCAAACAGCACCTGCCGACTTATCTTCTGCTTGTCCAACAACTTGGAATTTAAGTCCAAGGTTTGGAACTTTGCGTCCTGCATCAGCAATTTGTTTATTACTATATACTTTTGAATCATCAAATGTTGTAACACCTTGTAATCCATTATAATTAAATTGTCCACGTGTTAACGAATTTACACTCCATGCTGGTGTTTGATCAAATGAAAATGCAGCGTCTGCAATTTGCATGCCCGTATTACCGTACGCTGGTTTCCCGTTCAAATTACCAACAAGTGCTTCTGGATGAGAATCTACAACCCCAAGGAATCCTTCACCTGGATGCACCCCAACCCAGTTATCTTTAAAGCTATCATCTGCATACCAAACGACAAGACCTGTATTATACACTGGACCTTTTCCTGCTTTTAATCCATTATCTGATCCCGCATAGTTTCTCCATTCTAAGTAGTAATAATGAGCTTTCTTCTCTGTCCCATCAGAAACAACAAAACCATTTAAATTCATTTTAGACTGTCCTTCTGCATCATCAGAAAATACAACTTGTCCATCAACAGTTGCATTCACATTATCCATCGCAAAACCTTTATATGTTACAGCCGGATCTGTAATATAGTCGAATTGTAGTTTCACTTTTTTCCCTTTAAATTGACTTAAATCATATGATTTATCAATCCATTTCCCATCTGTTGTATCTTTATCTCCTTGGACTACTTTTTCTCCAAGCCTATCAATTAATGTTTTCGTTCCATCTTCTGTTACTGCATGTACTTCGACGAAATCGCACTCTGCTTCTAACTCATAATTTGCTTTATAATTGAATGTTGCATTTGTTCCTTTTGTTAAATCAAAGAATGGTGTCTCTAACGTTGTATGCATATCATCGCCTCTTGTACTATAATATGCATGCTTTCCAAACTCCGGTTTAATCGTTTCAACACTTTTACCTGGTAAGTTAACACGTACAACGCCTGGACGATTTGATTTCGTAACACTTTGATCAATATAGGTAGGAACTCCCACACCACTCTTAATTTTATCGTAATCTACTTCTAATATTCTTGCCCAGTTGCCACCCATATTCTTTTGTAAGAAGTCTTTATTTTGTGGTGAAAAACTTGTCGGCTCCGTTCCTGCGACTTTTCCTGTCCAACTACCTCCACTCATTAATGACCAAGCTTCGACAGGTGAACCATTTCCAGTATATTTCGTGTCATATTCATCTGGTAATCCAAGATCATGTCCAAATTCATGCGCAAACACACCTACAGCTCCATCTTCTGGTTCAATTGTGTAATCATGTGCTGCTACTTTTCCACCAAAGTAATCTACCTTTGATTTTGTACCTTCAATCGCTACTGGATCTACTGCTAATTTTGAACGATGTGACCAGATCGCATCATCACCTAATTTACCACCACCTGCTTCTTGACCAACACCAGCATGGATTACCATTAAATGATCAATTACACCGTCAGGTTCATTTTGATTCCCATCCCCGTTTGTATCATATCTATCAAATTGATCAAATTGAGATAAATCTAGTCCTTTCTCAGCAGCTGCATGCAAAGCTTCTTTCACTAAATCACGTGCACCTTTCGGACCTTTATTATCGTGACCACTGCTACCATCAGCTCCATAATCAGATGCTTTTCCTGGAACTGTTAGCCACTCCGTTACATATCCGTCTGTCGTATAACTACCACCAGACTGCTCTTCATAGTATTGTTTAAACGTTTTTACTTTTGAACCATCAAATAATGTATAAGGCTCCTTACCGAACAACATCTTTTGATAATGTTCTCTACTAAAGTCTTTCGAATACATATAACCTGGTGTTTGATCAATATTATTATGTTTATAATCACTAAATTCAACGAGTAGCACTAATACTTTATCTGATCGAACAGATCCTTTATATGGAGCTTGCTTTGCTTTTGAAGTTGGAACTTGCCCATTCAATTGCTTTTTATTTGGTTCTGGCTTTTGCTCAAGATTAATATTTTTTTCAGTCTTTTTTACATTTTCCTTTTCTTCCATCTTTTTCTCTTTTAATTTTTTTGTGAAATCAGACGTTTCTTGTGAGTGAGCATCTGGAAGAATTTCTTTGTTCGCCTGATCTCCTTGTTTCTTTTCAATATATTGCTCGACAGCCTTTTTCGTCTCTTCTTTAGAAGATGCTGGATTAATTGTTCCTCTTTCTTTCAAAGCTTCCGCTAAACGATCTTCTTGAATTAAATTGTAATCAATTGGCGTTGTAGACACATTCTCTTTCTCTTTTGCTGGCGTTTCTGCATATGCTAACGGCGCACTCATTACAGATGTGCATCCGATAATTGCTGCAATTGCTAATGATGACAACACTTTAAATGGGGCTTTTCTTCTCATTCCATTTCTCTCCTTTTATAAAACTTAAAATTCAGATAAATCGGTGCGTTTTTGTCGAAATCTCTGTTTACTACCCTCCCTATATAAAAAGACATAATTCTATAAACATTGAACTTTCTGTTATAGAATCATGCCCTCCAGTTTTCTGGTCAGACCCTCTATCTGTTTATCCCTTGGTAAAACTAATACTCAGTGTGCTGATGAACAAAGCCTCCACTGATTAAAGTTTCACTTTATATCGAAATATGAAAAATAAAGAGTTATGTGATATATATTAAATATCTTATATAACAAATTTAAAAGACAATATGCAAAATTGCATGAAAATTCTTTTAAATAAAAAGAATCCTAGTCAATTAAACTAGGATTCTTGATTTTCTATTATTTCTCTTGTGTTTTTTCCCAATCAGCTAAGAATTTCTCAATTCCTTGATCTGTTAATGGGTGCTTCACTAATGAAGCAATTACGTTTGCTGGGATTGTTGCAATATGTGCACCGTTTAATGCTGCATCAGTTACGTGAACGCTGTGACGTACAGATGCTGCAATGATTTCTGTTTCGATGCCATGAATTGCAAAGATTTCTGCGATTTGACGAATTAAATCCATACCGTTATGACCGATATCATCTAAACGACCTAAGAATGGTGAAACATATGTTGCACCAGCGCGAGCTGCAAGTAATGCTTGAACTGCTGAGAATACTAATGTAACGTTTGTACGAATTCCTAAATCAGAGAACGCTTTTACTGCTTTTAAACCTTCTGTTGTCATTGGAACTTTTACAACAACGTTTGGAGCAATCTTCGCTAATTCTTTTCCTTCTTCAATCATTTTATCAGCTTCTAAGCTAATTACTTCTGCACTTACAGGTCCTTCTATAAAGCTGCAAATTTCACGAATACGCTCATGGAAATCTACGCCTTCTTTTGCTACAAGTGATGGGTTTGTCGTTACTCCAGCTACTACGCCTAATGCATTTGCCTCTTTAATTTCGTTAATGTTTGCTGTATCAATAAAGAATTTCATTTGTTATTCTTCCTTCCTAATTTTCATTTTATATTTATTTATTTTTCTTAATAAGCTCTAATTCAATCGGAATAGATTTGTCCACTTTTTTACCTTGTGTTATCTCTTTTGCTGTTTGCATCGCCTTCTCTCCGATTAATTCCGGTTTTTGAGCGACTGTTGCAGCCATACGCCCATCGTTAACCGCTTTCACAGCATCTTCAGTTGCATCAAATCCAACAACTACTACATCTGTTTTTCCAGCAGACTTCAATGCTTCAAGTGCACCTAATGCCATCTCGTCGTTATGCGCAAACACGGCTTTAATATCGCTATTTGCTTGCAAAATGTTTTCCATAACAGATAATCCTTTCGCTCTATCAAAATCAGCCGCTTGTTTGGCAACTACTTTTAAAGACTTATCGGCTACGTTATGGAATCCTTTCCCACGTTCACGAGCAGCAGACGATCCAGGGATTCCTTCTAACTCAGCAACGTTTGCTCCTTCGCCGACTAATTCACGAATGTAATCACTAGCCATTTGACCACCTTCGATATTGTTAGAAGCAATGTGAGAAACAACCTTACCTGAATTCGCAACGCGGTCTACTGTAATAACAGGAACATTTGCTGCATTTGCCGCACTTACCGCTGAAGCAACAGCATCTGAATCGGTCGGATTAATAACAACTACATCGACACCCTTTTGAATTAAATCTTCAACATCGTTCGTTTGCTTCGCTGCATCATTTTGCGCATCAACAGCAATCAATTCGATGCCGCTATCTTTCGCTTTCTTTTCTGCACCCTTTTTCAAAGTTACAAAGAAGGGATTATTTAAAGTTGAAACAGAGAATCCAACTTTAATAGTTTTATTTCGACCTTTATCGCTAGAATCCTTTGCCCATTCTGGTGGTTCCATTGAACAACCAGCAGTAATGACCATAATACATGCAACGAGTATAAGTAACCATTTCTTCATGAACTGTCCCTCCATTATGCTTCTTTTCGGCGATCAATTAATACAGCTAGTAAGATTACAAGTCCTTTTACAACTTGTTGGAAGAAAGAAGATACACCTAATAAATTTAAACCGTTATTTAGTACACCGATAATTAGTACACCGATGAATGTACCAACAATCCATCCTCTTCCCCCAGAAAGACTTGTTCCACCTAATACAACTGCTGCAATTGCATCTAATTCGTAAGAAGTACCTGCAGTCGGCTGTGCAGAATCTAGTCGTGATGTTAAGACAATACCTGCAAGCGCTGCCAAAATTCCGGAAAGACCGTAAATCATTACTTTAATTCTCGTAACATTAATACCTGACAGTGCTGCTGCTTCTTCATTTCCACCAATTGCAAATGTACGACGGCCAAATGTCGTTTTCTTCAAAATGAAGTACAGTACTGCGAAAGCGATCATCATTGTAACAGCTGGTACCGGAATACCAAGAAAATAACCGCGGCCAAACATTTGGAACATTAAATGATCACCAAGACCAGTGATCGGACGTCCGTCCATATAAACAAGCGTCAACCCACGAAAAATAGTCATTGTTGCTAAAGTTGCAATAAATGGAGCTACTTTTCCTTTCGCAATGATGATACCGTTTACAATTCCCATTACAAGACCTGCTAATAGTCCAACTGCCATTGCAAGGAACGGATCCATGCCACTTGCCATCATTCCAGCAACAAGTGCACTTGATAATGCTAAAATAGAACCTACCGATAAGTCAATACCCCCTGTTAAAATTACGAAGGTCATTCCGAATGCAATAAGCGCATTAATCGATACTTGACGCAGTATATTAAATAAATTTGGAATTTCAATGAACGCTGGATTTAAAGCTGTAATTACGACGATAATTAATACTAAACCGATTAAAGAACCGAGTTGTTGTAATACATTCCCCTTCTTAGCCATCCTTACTCTCCCCCTGTAGCTAGTGCCATAATAGACTCTTGTGATGCCTCATCTTTCCCTAAAATGCCGCCGATTTTTCCTTCATGAATGACAAGAACTCGATCACTCATCCCTAAAACTTCCGGAAGCTCAGATGATACCATAATAACGGCATCGCCTTGCTCTGTAAGCTTATTCATGATAGAGTAAATTTCTTTTTTCGCTCCAACATCTACACCTCTTGTTGGCTCATCTAAAATAAGTAATTGCGGATGAATGCCTAGCCATTTTGCGATTACAATCTTTTGCTGATTTCCACCAGAAAGAGATTTCACTGTCTGCTCCCCGCTAGATGCTTTCACATTAAGAAGCTTCATCATATCTTCTGTAAACTGCTGTTCTAGCTCGTTACTTAGAACACTTCCCTTTGAAAGACTTTCTAAATTCGGTAAAGCTAAATTTTCTCGAATTGAAAAATCTAACACTAACCCTTCAGACTTTCTATCTTCTGTAATGAAAGCAATTCTTTGTCTAATTGCATCTATTGGACTATCAATTTTTACCTCTTGTCCATTTATAAAAATTTGTCCAGAATCTAAAGGTTCATAACCAAATATCGCTTTCATAATATCAGTGCGTCCAGCCCCCATCAAACCAGCTACACCAAGGATTTCACCTTTTCTTACTTGAAACGAAACATTTTCAAATTTTCCTTTTTTCGTTCCGTTACGCATTTCAAAAATGACATCACCAATTTGACTATTTCGCTCTGGGTAACGTTCACCAATGCTGCGCCCCACCATCATACTCACTACTTCATCAAATGACGTTTCTGGAATTAATCTCTTTCCGACGTATTCTCCATCACGCAAAATCGTAATGGCATCACATATTGAGAAAATCTCTTCCATACGATGCGAAATGTACACGAATGAAACACCTTCTTTACGTAACTTATTGATTACTGTAAAGAGCGTTTCGATTTCACGATCCGTCAGTGCCGCAGTAGGTTCATCCATAATAATAACGCTCGCGTTTGTCATTAACGCTTTCGCAATTTCGATAATTTGCTGTTGTCCAACCGATAGTTCCTCTGCTAACATAGCGCCTCTTACATGCAATCCTAGCTCTGCTAGTTGCTGCTGCGCAATCGCGTTCATTTGTCGAGTGCGTAAAATACCTGTTTTCCCATACATTAACTCTTTACCGAGAAACATATTTTCAGCTACTGTTAAATTCGGCAATATGTTTAGTTCTTGATGTATAAATGCTATGCCGTACTCTTCAGCTTCTTTCGCATTTTTAAAGGTACGCTCCTGCCCATCAATCGTGATTGTCCCACCATCTTTTTTGTATACACCTGTTAAAATCTTCATGAGCGTTGATTTACCCGCTCCATTTTCCCCCATCAATGCATGGACTTCTCCTGTTTCAATCATAAACTGTGCATTCTTCAAAACAGGATTACCATTGAACGCCTTTGAAATGTTTTTCATTTCAATATGCATTCCCATCACTTCCCTTTATTAAAAAATCACGCCTGCATGTAAAATTACATTTGCATAAGGCGTAGCCTCGCCTGTACGAATAATCGCCTTCGCTTTCTTTGTATGCTCTTTAAATTGTTCGTGAGATACATACTCAAATGCTGGCTCTATTAATTTCTGCTCTATTTCTTTATTTACTTCCGCATTATTTATAATGACTTCTTCTGCTAACGTCACTTTTTCGATTGCCATATCATCAGCTACAACTTGTAACACCTCTAAAAAACTCGGTTTTCCAATCTCAACAGCTAAATCAATTCGTTTTACTCCATCCGGAATCGGTAATCCGCAATCAGCAATTACAACCGTATCTGTATGCCCAAGTGAAGCAAGGACTGCCGCGATTTCACTGTTTAATACACCATGCTTTTTCATCCAACAATCACCTGCACTTCACGTACTCGATCTCTCGTTGGCATACCGCCCTGTGCTCCAAGTTTCGTTACAGAAAGACCACCGGCAATATTCGCGAAGCGAATTGCTTTTTGAAGTGTCTCTCCTTCAGAAAGTGCAACTGCTAACGCACCATTAAATGTATCACCAGCTCCAGTTGTATCCACTACATCAACAGCAATGCTAGGAACATGTACAATCTCCTTGCCATTATAGAAACGAACACCGTTAGAACCTTCTGTCATCAATAGTTTATTTGGATATTTAGCCAGTAAATCTTCAATTGGTGATGTAAAATCATTTAATACGATGCGGCACTCATGTTCATTTGGCGTAATATAAGTTGCTTTTTCTAAAATTTCTTCTGATAAAACTTGTGCTGGCGCTGGATTCAACATAACAGGAATATTATGCTCCTCACAAATAGCCAATACATATTTTACTGTTTCAAGTGGAATTTCTAGTTGAAGAACAACCATATCCGCTTTTACAAGAAGGTCTTTGGAGCAATCTACAACTGACTTATTTACAAGAGCATTTGCACCTTGTACGACAACAATACTGTTATCTTCTTCTGCTAAAACGATATGAGCAATTCCTGTCGTTCTATCTGTAACCGGTACCACATAATCGATAAAAATGCGTTCGTTCTCTAAATTTTTTCTAACTACTGTTCCATAATCATCATTTCCTACAGCTCCAACCATTGCTACATTTGCTCCTAACCTAGCTGCAGCAACTGCTTGGTTTGCCCCTTTCCCTCCTGGGATTGTATGAAACGCTTCACCAATTACTGTTTCTCCTGCTTTCGGCCGTTTTTTTGAAACAGCCACTAAGTCCATTGAAATGCTTCCTACTACTGCAATATTTGGCATCTGTTTCATCTCCTTACTTCGTTGTATTTCGTTCTATAATTTCAATCGGCAAACGATAGTGTTTCTCTTCTAATGTATTTCCTTCCATTTGCTCTAACAACAACTCTGTTGCAATTTTTCCCATTTCATATATCGGTTGTGCAACTGTTGTAATAGATGGATACATCATTTCTGTTAAAGAAATTCCATCAAATCCGATAATTTGTAAATCATCTGGAATGGCAATCCCCTTTTGAAGTGCGGCCTTTACAATACCAATCGCAATTAAATCATTCCCAGCAACAATACCATCAATATGCGGGTATTCTTCTAATAATTCCATCGCTACACGCTCACTATTTGCTGGATCAAACGTACTCTCTGCAATCATATACGAAAGATTATTTTGCGTAATAACGTCTACAAAACCTTCAAAACGTTCATTTGCAGTACTCACATCACGTGGACCGCGAATATGTGCAATATGTTTACATCCTTTATCTAGTAACAACTTTGTCGCAGCCTGACTTCCTGCATAGTTATCTGCATATACAGTAGGAATACGCTCATTAAACATACGGTCAATCGCAACAACCGGGACAGATAAATTCATGTAATTAACACTATTTTGTGGATTCGTTGCTACAATAAATCCATCTACATTATTTTGTCTAAGTACATCAATGTATTGTTTCTCTTTTTCTAAACTTTCATCAGAGTTACAAAGGACAACTGTGTAACCTTGTTTATGTGCTACATCTTCTACGGCACGTGCAACTTCTGGAAAGAACGGATTCACGATATTTGGAACAACTAAGCCAATTAAACGAGACTTTTTATTATACAGTGAACGCGCTACTGTACTAGGCTTATAATCTAACATCTCAATTGCACGCTCTACCTTTTTTAATGTATCTTCGTGAACATATCCATTTTTATTTAAAACTCTGGAAACGGTCGCAACAGATACTCCCGCTAATTTCGCAACGTCTTTAATCGTACTCATTCTCTTTTCTCCTCATTTCATGTAACCGTTTACAGAAAATAATATAACGTATTTCTAAAAATACGTCAATCATTTCTCACTAAAAAGCTTTTAAGGTTATACTCAAAAAAGCACCGCCATAAGGCGATGCTTCTTCATTACGAGTATGATACAGTTTTTTCTTTTTCTTCTACAGCAGGCTCTTCAGCATCTTTTTTACGATCTGATAGTTTAATTTTTTGTAAGAAAATCGTAAAGATGGCACCTACTACGATAAATACTAATCCTGTTAAGAATACAGTATGAAGCGAGTCTACTAAAGAGTTTTTCAAAATAGGTACAATGCTGTTAGCAAACGCTTCTGGCATTTGTTTTAATGCCTCTGGGCTAAATAGCATCGAATATAAACCTTGTGGATCTGTGTGAATCATATCTTTAAATTTCGTTACCATTTGTCCCGCTTCTTTCGGGAATGTATCTAATACAGGTACTAATTTATTTGTTAACGTTGTACCTGAAGTGTTATTCATAATTGACCCTAAAATTGTAATACCAAATGTTCCACCAATTTGACGGAAGAACTGACTTGATGACGTTACGACACCAAGGTCTTTTTTCGGGAAGCTTTCTTGTAACGCTAATGTTAATGTCGGCATTACAAGACCCATTCCTAAACCGATAACCATCATATAAGAAGTAGCTGTAAGCTTCGTTGTGTGCATATCCATCGTTGTTAATAACCAGAAACCACCGGCCATAATAAGCATACCTGCGATAATTTGTGGTTTTACACCAACTTTTAGTACAAGTTGCCCACCGATAATACTCATTACAATCATTGTAATCATCATTGGAGTCATAATTGTTCCTGATTCAGCAGCACTTACTCCTACAATACCTTGCATGAAGAATGGTACAAACATAATCGCGCCGAACATTCCAATACTCATAAAGAATCCAATCGCATTCAGTATTGTAAATGTGCGATTTTTAAAGAAATGCATTGGTAAAATCGGCTCTTCAGCTTTCGTTTCAACAATAACAAAGCTAACGATACCAATTACAGCTAGTGCAAATAAACCGATAATTTGCCAAGAATCCCATGCATAATCTTTTCCGCCAAACGTTAGCGCAAGTAATAAACTTACAACACCTAGAATCATCGTAAAGATTCCAGCGATATCAATTTTAATTGGTCCTGTTTGTTTATGTGATTTTAATCCCATTGCAATAAAGATTGTTGCTAAAATACCAACCGGTAAGTTAATGTAGAATACCCATCTCCAGTTCACTGCATCTACAATCCAACCACCAACTTGTGGTCCAATTACAGAAGCAAGACCGTATAACGCACCAAAAATACCTTGCCATTTCGCACGTTCTTTTCCCGTGAACATATCTCCAATAATAATCATAGCCATTGGCATCATAATACCGCCACCAAGACCTTGAATACCACGGAAAATAATTAATTCTGTCATACCATTCGCCATACCACATAACGCCGAACCAATCATGAAAATAACTAGCCCTGTTATATATACGTTACGACGACCAAGTAAATCCGCTAATTTACCTGCAATTGGTACAACTGTCGTTGATGTTAACATATATGCCGTTGTTAACCATGTCATTAAACTTAATCCGCCTAGGTCACCGACGATACGTGGCATTGCTGTACCAACAATTGTTCCATCTAATGCAGCAAATAGCATCGCGATTACTAAACCGATTAACAACAACTTTCTATTTTGATTTTCTTGTTGCTCCATGTAATCTCCTCAATTCCTCTTAGTTATTCTCTTTTTTCTCTTGTGTCCCGCAAATAATGGTTTCTAACTTCTCAAAGAGACGTAATAAATCTTCTCTTTCTTGCAACTCTAAATGTGAAAAGTATTTTGCAATATGCTCGTTGCGAGCTGTCATTGCCTCTTCTACTCTAGCTTTCCCCTTTTTCGTTAACTCGATGATGACAACACGACGGTCATCTTTGTCGTGATAGCGTTCTACAAGTTCTTGATCGATTAGACGATCAATCATCACTGTAATCGCGCTAGGCTTCACATACATCTTTTTTGCTAATGTTGTCGCTCTTGAAGCCCCATAATGATCTAAAATCTTTAAAATATAAAACTGCGGTGGTGTAAGTCCTGTTGCTTGCATTTGTTCTAATAACTCCGTCTGCATTTTCTTTCCAATCGAAAAGGCAAGAGCTTGAATTTTATCGATATGCGTCATATCATTTGGCATGTTATCCACCTCTTATTTAAACAATAAAATATTTAACGTATTTAAATATTAATCCCGCGAACAAAATCCGTCAATACTTTTATTCATAAAAACGTTTACATTTTTGTCACAAAGTTGTATAATTTTCGACGAAGTTAATATTGACAGTCACGGAGAAACGGAGTACACGGCTATGAATCATAAAAAAGGAAACTTTTTTATATTTCATGGCCTTTTTATATTCTCTGTCTTAAAACGCTTCGAATTAATTAGGGGAGGATTTTCATTTTATGTTTTTCACACAATTATTTAAACCTGCGCCCCACGCAGAACGCTTACCAGCTGATCGCGTTGATAGCGAATACCGTAAATTACGTTTACAAGTATTCTTAGGTATCTTCATCGGTTATGCAGGCTACTACTTTGTTCGAAAAAACTTTTCACTAGCAATGCCATACTTAATCGAGCAAGGCTTTAGTAAAGGGGAACTTGGGGTTATCCTTTCAGCAGTATCTATCGCTTACGGATTAAGTAAATTCTTGATGGGTATCGTATCCGATCGTTGTAATCCTCGCTACTTTTTAGCAGCTGGGCTATTTTTATCAGGTATCATTAATATTATTTTCGGCTCATTTTCTTTCATTACAACGAGCATTATACTTATGTTTGTACTTCAGTTTTTAAATGGATGGGTACAAGGTATGGGCTGGCCTCCTTGTGGCCGTACGATGGTTCACTGGTTCTCTATTAGCGAACGTGGTACAAAAATGTCTATTTGGAACGTCGCTCATAATGTCGGCGGCGCGCTTATGCCTTCTCTTGTAACATTAGGCTTATACTTCTTCGCAGATGACTGGAAAAGTATTTTTTACTTCCCAGGTATTCTTTCAATTTTAGTTGGTATTTATGTATTAATTACAATGAAAGATACGCCTCAATCTTGTGGACTACCTTCTATTGAAGAGCATACTGGAGAATATCCACCAGATGAGAAAATAAAAGATCGCGAACGCGAACTTTCGGCAAAAGAAATTTTATTTAAATACGTACTAAACAATAAGTTTTTATGGTACATCGCTATTGCGAACGTTTTCGTATATTTCGTACGTTACGGCGTTGTAGACTGGGCTCCTACTTATTTAGTAGAAGAAAAAAGCTTTACTCATAGTAGCTCACGTACTGCTTACGCTCTATATGAATGGGCTGGTATTCCAGGTACACTTCTTTGCGGATGGATGAGTGATAAACTATTTAAAGGACGTCGTGCACCTGCTGGTATTTTATTTATGGTTGGTGTATTTATCGCAGTTCTTGTTTACTGGTTAAACCCTCCTGGTAATCCAATGGTTGATAGTATCGCACTTGTCGCAATTGGATTTTTAATTTACGGACCGGTTATGCTAATTGGTCTACACGCTCTTGACTTAGCACCAAAGAAAGCTGCTGGAACAGCAGCAGGCTTAACTGGATTCTTCG
The DNA here is from genome assembly GCF_000836715.1 of Bacillus sp. L_1B0_5. NCBI lineage: Bacteria > Bacillati > Bacillota > Bacilli > Caryophanales > Bacillaceae > Bacillus > Bacillus sp. L_1B0_5. Next base: position 28,669 of record NZ_JXIS01000004.1, read on the forward strand.
GTTACTTAGGCGGAGCTGCTTTCGCTAGTGCCGCTATGGGCTTTATCGTAGATGCATTCGGATGGGATGGCGGATTCATCTTATTACTTGCATCTTGCATACTTGCAATGTTCTTCCTTGCCCTTACTTTAAATACAGGGTCAACAAAACAAAAGCAAGCTTAAGTACAAATATTATACTTATCAAAAAAAGAGAGACCATTCTTTCCAGAATGCCTCTCTTTTTTCTACATATAAATCTTTTTTCTTACAAAAGATTTATTTTCCTCTCATATATATGTTAGCGCTTCCAAATCACTTCAATACCTAATACAACTGCATTCCACTTTTATATAAAAAGATTTTTGAATATTTTTTCAACTTATCCTTGTCAAACATTGTCAATTTATATTAAAATAACAACATACAAAATATTTAGTCTTTTCAGAAAAGATGGAGGGATAGCCATGAAGAATCCACTTCTTCGTATTGAAAACTTGCAAACTTCCTTTCGCATACAAGATCAATATCATGCAGCAGTTGATAACGTTTCGTTAACTGTCCATGAAAATGAGATTGTCGCGATAGTTGGTGAATCAGGTTGCGGAAAAAGTGCACTTGCCCTTTCTATTATGCGACTGCATAATGAAGCAAATACAAAATTACAAGGGCAGCTTTACTATAGAGATAAGGACTTACTAAGCATGTCAACCGCCGAAATAAACAAAGTACGCGGTTCAAATATCGGAATGATTTTCCAAGAACCTCTTACAGCACTCGATCCTCTTATGACAGTTGGAAAACAAATTGAAGAAAACTTAGACTACCATACAAGTCTTTCGAAAGCAGAAAAGAAAGAACGCACTTTAGAACTACTCCATCAAGTTGGTATTCCAAAACCAGAACTTACATATAAACAATACCCACACGAATTATCTGGCGGAATGAGACAAAGAATTGTTATCGCAATTGCAATTGCTTGTAAGCCAGGGCTCATTATTGCAGATGAGCCAACAACTGCACTTGACGTAACCATTCAAGCGCAAATTTTAGATTTATTACGTTCCATTCAAGAACAAACGAAAATGGGCATCATCTTAATTACACACGATTTAAGCGTCGTGGCCGAAACCGCTGATCGTATCGTCGTTATGTATGCAGGACAAGTTGTAGAAACAGGAACAGTCGAAGAGATTTTTAATAACCCTCTTCATCCATATACTCGTTCCTTATTAAATTCAATCCCGTCTACATCTGCTGAAAAAGAAAAATTACATGTTATTCAAGGCGTTGTACCGACATTAGCTAAGTTACCTCGCACAGGTTGTCGATTCCAAGCACGGATTCCATGGATTAGACCTGATCAACATGAAGAAAATCCCGTTTTACATGAAGTAAAACAAGACCATTGGGTACGTTGCACTTGCTACAAACACTTCAACTTCCAACATAAGAAAGGAGATGACGTAACTCATGGCACTGCTTAAAGTAGAAGATTTAAAAGTACATTTTCCAATTAAAGGTGGTGTTTTCGGTCGTACATTAGATTACGTTCGCGCTGTTGATGGCGTAAGCTTCGAACTACAACCTGGCGAAACATACGGAATCGTTGGGGAATCTGGGAGCGGCAAATCAACAACTGGAAAAGCAATTATGCACTTAACAAAAGCGACAGGCGGTAGTATTCATTTTAATAATAGAGATTTAACAAAATTAAGTCGCTCAGAACTAAGAGAACAACGAAAAGATATTCAGATGATTTTTCAAGATCCTTATTCATCCTTAAACCCGAAGAAACGTGTTATGGATATTATCGCTGAACCACTTCGAAATTTTGAGAAACTCTCACCTGATGAAGAGCGTAGAGCTGTTCAAGATTATCTTGATAAAGTTGGCTTAAATCCTGAGTCTATGTATAAATACCCACATGAATTTTCCGGTGGACAAAGACAGCGGATTGGTATTGCACGCGCACTTACATTAAAACCGAAGCTTATTATCGCGGACGAACCTGTATCTGCACTTGACGTGTCGGTACAAGCTCAAGTTTTAAACTTCTTACAAGATTTACAATCTGAACTCGGACTAACATACCTATTTATTAGTCATGATTTAGGTGTAATTCGCCATATGTGTGACCGTATCGGTGTTATGTATCGCGGACGCATTGTGGAAGAAGCAACTAGTGCTGAAATTTATAATAATCCACAGCACATCTATACGAAGCGCCTAATATCAGCTATTCCTGATATTCGTCCAGAAAACCGCGAGCAACAACGTAAATTGCGTCGTGAGGTAAGCGTTGAGTATGAGAAATCATACGAAAATTATTTCAATGAAAATGGTCGTGCTTACGATTTAAAACCAATCTCGCCAACACACCGGGTGGCATTACCTTAAGGGAGTGATAAAACATGTGGAAATTTATATTACGCCGGGTTTTAGTTATGATACCGCAATTATTCATATTAAGCGTACTCGTCTTTACACTGGCTAAGGCAATGCCAGGTGATGCATTAAGTGGCGCTGAACTAGCAAACCCAAAAGCCGATCCAAAAGTGCTCGAAGAACAACGTGAAAAACTAGGTTTAAACGATCCTATTCCCACTCAATATGTAAGGTGGATTTCAAATGCTGTACAAGGGGATTTCGGTATTTCTTACGCACATAAAATAAAAGTAACAGATATTATCGGGGAACGTCTTGGCAATACAATACTGTTAGCTCTTCTTATTCTTATTCTTACTTACTTAATTGCTATTCCACTTGGAGTTATAAGTGGACGTTGGAATGATACGTGGGCTGATCGAATCATTACGCTCTATAACTTTTTAGGATTCGGTACACCACTATTTATTTTCGGATTAGTAATGTTATTCTTATTCGGCTTTTTATATCCAATTTTCCCTACGAGTGGTAGCGTTGATCCACAAGTTGTAACAGGATCATTTGATTACTATTTAAGTAAATTCAATCATATGATTTTACCAGCTTTATCTGGGGCATTAATTGGAACTGTAGGAACTGTACAATATTTACGAAGTGAAATTATCGATACGAAACATAAAGATTTTGTACGCACAGTAAAAGCAAAAGGTGTACCAGAATCTAAAGTATATTCCAGACATATTTTAAGAAATTCATTTTTACCAATTGCAGCATTTTTAGGATATGAAATTACAGGTTTAGTTGGAGGATCTATTATTCTAGAAAATATTTTCGGCTATCCAGGAATTGGACAACTATTTTTCCAATCTATCACTCAACGTGATTTCAGTGTCGTAACTGCTCTTGTATTATTTACTGGATTCGCAACGCTACTCGGGACTCTTCTTTCCGATATTATTCTAAGCATCGTTGATCCACGTATTCGTATTGATTAATGGAGGTGAAGAAACGTTATGTTAGCAAATCCTGAAAAACAAACTGAAGTCATTCATTACGAAAAGAGTCCCTCTGGTTTCTCCATTATGTGGCGAGAATTTCGTAAAGATAAACTAGCAATGTTTTCTCTATTCTTTTTAGCTTTAATATTAATAGCCGTTTACGCAACTTCATTTATTATGAAGCAAGAAGATATCGTCCGAGTCGATTTGTTCGCTATTTATGACCCTCCTTCTGCTGAACATTGGTTAGGAACTGATTATGGAGGCCGTGATATTTTCGGACAATTAATTATTGGTACACGTAACTCCTTTACAGTTGGTTTAGCCATCACTCTTTTAGCAACCCTTATCGGTCTTACGACGGGACTAATTGCTGGCTATTTTGGCGGAGTTGTCGATAACATCATTATGCGTTTTATCGACTTCATGATGATTTTACCATTCTTAATGATTGTTATCGTGTTTATCTCACTCGTTCCAACTTTCAATATTACAACTTTTATTCTCATAATGACGGCTTTCTTATGGGTCGGAAAAGCAAGGCTTATACGCTCTAAAGTATTGACTGAGAAAGAACTTGATTACGTATCTGCATCAAAAACGTTAGGAACACCAAATTGGAAAATAATCTTCCAGCAAATATTACCTAATTTAAGTTCTATTATCATCGTAAATATTACATTAAATCTTGCTGGTAACATCGGGATCGAATCTAGTTTAACTTACTTAGGCTTCGGTCTACCAGAAAGCACACCGAGTCTTGGTACACTTGTAAGTTACGCAACAAATCCAGATGTATTGCAAGAAAAATGGTGGATTTGGTTACCCGCATCAATCATGATTTTAGTGCTGATGCTGTGTATAAATTTTATTGGTCAAGCGTTAAAGCGTGCGGCTGATGCGAGACAAAGAAAAGGATAAGGGGTGGAGAAGTTATGAACAAACCAAAACTTTACAAAGTATTAAGTACACTTGCTGCTTCAACATTATTACTATCTGCATGTGGGGGTGCTGATAGCAGTAGTAAAAAAGCAAACACAAAAAAAGTAGAAACAAATAAATTTAGTGCTACTGTAAAAAATGACAGTAAAGAAATTAAAGACGGATCATTAACTTATGGACTCGTTTCAAATTCACCTTTCGCTGGTGTTTTAAGTAGAGTATTGTATGAAGTTGCTCCAGATTCAGAGATTATGGATTTCTTTGATGAACAATTATTAGCTACAGATAAAAACTGGGAAATTACAAATGACGGTGCTGCAACTTATACAATTTCTGAAGATAAAAAAACAATTACAATTAAGATTAAAGATAATGTAAAATGGCACGATGGTAACCCTTTAACCGCTGAGGATTTAGAATATTCTTACTTAATTATTGGTAATAGTAAATATACAGGTATCCGTTACGATACACAAATGCAAATGATTGAAGGTATGGAAGAATATCACACTGGAAAAGCTGACAAAATTTCCGGTATTAAAGTAGTCGATCCAAAAACAATTTCCATTACTTATAAAGAAGTAAACCCTTCATTGAAAACTGGTATTTGGACATATCCTACACCTAAAAAATATTTAGGCGATGTACCAATTGAAAAACTAGCTGAATCTGATAAAATCCGTCAAAATCCAATCGGGTTCGGTCCATTTAAAGTGAAGAAAATCGTTCCTGGTGAATCAGTTGAGTATGAGCGCTTTGATGATTACTGGGGTGGCAAACCTAAGCTGAAAAATGTAACATTAAAAGTTGTAAATCCATCTATTGTTAGTGCATCTCTGAAAAAAGGTGATATTGATATTGCATCAATTACTGCTGACCAATATCCGAACGTAAGTAAATTAAAAAACACACAACTAATTGGTAAAACTGACCTTGCTTACACTTATATCGGATTTAAGTTCGGACATATGGACAAAGCAAAGAATGAAGCTGTAATGGATAACGATAAATTCAAAGACGTTCGTTTACGTCAAGCGATGGCATATGCAATTGATAGAGAAAAATTAGGAGAAAAAGTATATCACGGACTTCGTGTTCCAGCTAACTCTCCAATTCCACCATCTATGCCAAAGTACCATAATAACAATGTTGGCGCATATAACTTAGATGTAGATAAAGCGAAACAACTATTAGATGAAGCTGGCTATAAAGACAAGAATGGTGATGGATTCCGTGAGGATCCAAAAGGTAATGAACTTAAAATTAACTTCCTAGCTAGTAACGGTAGTGAAACAAGTGAACCACTCGCAAAATTCTATATTCAATCTTGGAAAGATATCGGCTTAAAAGTAGAACTTGTTGATGGACGCTTACACGAATTTAATGCTATGCGTGATATGATTAAAAAAGATGATCCGAAGGTTGATATTTTCTCTGGTGCTTGGAACACTGGCTCTGACCCTGATCTTTCTGGCCTATGGGGCAAAAATGCCGGATTCAACTACCAACGCTGGGTAAATGATGAAAATACGAAGTTATTAGACGCAGGATTATCAGAAAAAGCTACTGATGAAAAATATCGTAAAGAAGTATACGATAAATGGCAAAAATTAATTCATGACGAAGCACCGATGATTCCAATTCATTACACATTCGATTTAACAGGTGTTAATAAGCGCGTGAAAGATTTTAATGTCAACACTGAAGTGAATCAAATTACTTCAAAATGGAAAGACGTTACTGTAACAAGCGAAAAGCCAGAAGTAGAAAAGTAATCATAAAAATAGCTCTTAGCATCCATATACATGCTAAGAGCTATTTTTTATTTACAATCCTTTTCTTACTATTTATAACAACCAATTCCTTCCCTACTCTAATATTAAAAGATTTGATGAAATACCTTTATTAAAACAGCTAACGTAACAGATGCAGCAAATCCTCCTAGACAAATTAAGCTTACCCCTTGACTATATGACAAATTTTGAAATGATTTCATTGCTTCCATCCTCCCTATCTCCCCTTTGATACTTTTATTTTACCAATGGGAAAAATTTCATAACATCGATTTCTCTAACAACTAACTTACAAATTTGTAAGTTAACATCTTTTCAACTTATATATCTAGTATTTCCACAAATAAGAGTCATTTATACATAAAAAAGACCTCAGTTATACTAAGGTCTTTAGTTACATTCTATTTCATTTTATAATCATCACCGGACATTTCACTCGTTTTGCTATTTTATGACTGACACTACCAAGCACCATTTCTTGCAGTGTGTTTAGCCCTCTGCTTCCAGCGATAACAAGATCTATATCTCCTGTATTTACATATTGAACAATTGTATCTCCAGGATCACCATGTAATATCGTAATTGTATAAGAAATGTTCTCTTTCTTTAATAAACCTTCAATCTCTTTTAATTTATCTTTTCGACTAGCTGATATTGTTTCTAAGTCTGTTTGACCTTGTATAATATCTGATTTTGCCGTTCTATTATCTACTACGTACACAACTTCAACATTTGTTTCTTCGCTACATTTCGCAATATATGTTGCATGTTCCGCTGCTCGAAGTGCATGTTCAGAACCGTCACACGCTAATATAATTTGTTTGTACATATGCTGAATCCCCTTTTCGTTATCCTACTCGTATTATATAATAAAGCCCCCTAAAAAGGAGGCTTTTAACTAGCAATTCTTTTATTATAAGTAGCCAAATTTGCAACAAGTTTTGAGCTACGTTCATTTAATCCTGTTATACTTACTTTCACACCACTTTGCTCATACTTCATGATAACTTTATCAATTGATGCCACTGCTGAATCATCCCATACGTGTGCATGAGTAAAATTCATTTCAATTTCTTTTACATCTTCATTAAATGAAAAATTATTTATGAAATCGGCTGTAGATGCAAAGAAAAGTTGACCGTGAATTTCGTATATTTTCTTATTTTCAATATATAAATGTTTCACGTGAATCTTTGCCATATTGAATGCAAATAACACCGCACTAATTACTGTTCCGATAATTACACCTAATGCTAAATTATGTGTAATTAGGACAATCACAACTGTTACGATCATAACAAATACGTTTCCTTTTGGTACTTTATGAATCGTTGTTACAGAGTTCCAATCAAACGTTCCGATTGAAACCATAATCATAACCGCAACTAAAGCTGCCATTGGAATATGAACGACATAATCTCCTAAAACGAATAGTAATACGATTAAAAATCCACCCGCTACAAATGTTGATAGGCGACCTCGTCCACCTGATTTAATATTAATAACAGATTGTCCAATCATTGCACATCCTGCCATTCCTCCGAAAAATCCAGCAACGATGTTTGCGATCCCTTGTCCGCGTGCCTCTTTATGCTTATTACTTTCTGTATGCGTCATATCATCTAAAACTGAAGCTGTTAATAAAGACTCTAGTAAACCAATGATTGCAAGCATAACTGCATAAGGTAAAATAATCCCTAATGTTTCTAATGTAAATGGCACATCAGGAATACTAAAGAACGGTAATTCTTTCGGCAGGCTTCCCATATCCCCTACTGTTTTCAACTGTAATCCGCTCATAAGTGCAATACTCGTCACAATAATAATTGAAATAAGCGTAGAAGGTACAACCGTTGTAATACGTGGAAATAAATATATAATTGCAAGTCCTAATACAACGAGTGCATACATTTGCCAAGTTGCATTTTTAAAATGCGGTAATTGCGCTGTAAAAACTAAAATTCCAAGTGAATTTAAAAAACCACTCATAACAGATTTCGGAACAAACTTCATAAATGAGCTCAGTTTGAACACGCCAAAAATAATTTGGACGATACCTGTTAATATTGTTGTAGCAAATAAATATTGCAAACCATGATCTTTAACAAGCGTTACCATTAATAATGCCATTGCACCTGTTGCAGCTGAAATCATTCCAGTTCTTCCGCCAACAAATGAAATGGTAACCGCAATACAAAAGGCTGCGTATAGTCCAACTGTCGGATCCACGCCTGCAATAACAGAGAAGGCTATCGCTTCAGGGATTAATGCTAAAGCAACGACAATTCCTGATAACACGTCCCCTCTCACATTAGAAAACCAGTCATTTTTTATCGTTTGAAACAAAATACCACTCCTCTACTCCTTTATAATTTGATTTTCTCCATAAGAAAATCTAGCCGACTGCACGAAAGCTATTATATAACGAGTAGAAGATTTTTTGCTATGTAAAAGTTTCCTAAAAAAGATGTTACCTTCGTAGCTTCTTTTCCTAGAATATCAGGAAGACTTTAAATATACTATCACCTATTGTTGATTTAACGTACAACGATTTCGGATTCTACCGTATGTCAAATGAAGAGAACTTTGTTTGGATGGATGAAAAATGCACATGTAATTCAGCTCATTTAATTGAGTAGTCCAAGGATCAAGATATTAGCTACCAAAGGAATTCATTTACATTTCTATAGATATTTCCACTTCATATGTGAAGTTTAGTTTGGAGGGTTTAGGATTAGAGGAGTTTATGCTAATTTAATGAAATTAGTAAAAGCACTCTTTCGAGTGCTCATTTTATGCAGATACAGTTGCTTTATCCTTACGGAATATGCCCATTAATCCACCGATTAATAATAATACGCCTGGTAATAAGTAAATTATAGAAATACAAATAAATCCACCGATAGCAGCCACAGTCATCATAATACCGCCAACCTTCGCTTTACTTCTTACCATAACAGATCCAACAATTCCTAAGATTGATAGAGCCACAGCTCCCCAACCTAAGCCAATAACAGTATTTGCTCCATCAGCTTCAAAAGCAGCTCCCATACCGCCGATTAATAAAGCAACAAATGCACAAATAATACCAAAAATACCTCCAATAAGACCTAATACAAATTCAGCTGTTCTTTTCATCTTAATCTCTCCTTATTTAGCAACTTCAAATTCAAATTTCACTGATTTCTCGTCAAATGTAAATGTAGGTTTAAATGTACCAACAAACTTATCGCCTTCTGGTACATCAAATAACATTTTGTTTGTAATTTGGTTACCTGGCGCAATATTTTCGTTTATAAACGTATTTTCCCCACCAAAGTACTCTTTGAATTGGTTGCCGTTAGTATCAGCAATTTTTAATTCAGAAGTTCCAAAATATATATCTTTTTTCCCATTATTTTTAGCATTAAAAGCGATTTCTAGTACTTTCCCTTTTTCAGCTTTTACGTATTCGTTAGGCTCAACGAATTTAGCTGAACTGAAAGTAAGTTGTAGGCCATTAACTTCTACCGTATCTCCAATTTTATAAATCTTGCTTTCAGCTTTTTCCTTTTTATCTTTCTTTTCAGCCTGTTTAGGAGCATCGTTTTTACTCACTTCTTTAACTTCAGTTTCACCACAAGCAGCTAAACTAAAAGCAAGTGCACCTGTTAAAGCAATAGTACCCAATTTTTTATACATTTCTTTTCCTCCGATTATGTAAAATGTAAGATTTCCGAAACTATCATAACAGAAACAGTTACAACTTTTTTGTCATATTTTGTCGAGGAAAATAAAAAAAGACGCTATATCAGTAGCATCTTTTCTCATTTCATTAATGTCCACCGTGTCCTTGACCACTTTCCTGAACAATTTCTAACCTCTCATCTAGTATTCCTTGTGTTTCAAATGAAATATCACTCGTACTTCCTAATAAGAAGCCATGATTATATGGTCCAAGTGTTGGATCATCTTTAAACTTCGGCTGAATAGTAGCAAGGAAGTCATACACTGGTTGTGAATCTTTCCCTTCTTCTAACAAGACAACAGGTGCGTGTTTACCCATATGTGAAAAAGGTGCCCCAGCAACTGCTAAATCTGGTGTTTTGCTTGAAACAAATGATAAACCGTGACCAGGTTTTGTGAATCCCCAGCCAAATTTTGTTTTTTCATCTTTAAATTTAGCGAACGCAATCGAGTTTTCTGTAGGGGTCTCTCCACTAATACGCGTTACTTTCCCGTATTTGCTTAACTCTTTTTCTACTTCTTTTGAAACAATTTTTTCTGGCCCTAATACATATATATTTGCTTTATCTTTTCTCATTTTTAATGCCTCTATTGTCGCTTCTGGCACTTTATCCTTTTCTGTATAGAGTAGTGGTTCCGGCATATGAGAAATCCAGTTTACAGCGGGTGTTGTATATAAACGTCCTTCTTCTGCAGACGAACCGATAATAACACTATTTGGGTAGCTTCCTGTTATATCGGCATACTCCTTATCAACATGATTCGCAAATATAGCTGGGTCCGTTTCTTTTATTTGTTTTACTTTATAACCTTTCAATTGTTCAAGCGCGCTAGTACCTACATCTCCCATCACCATAATTTGTGTTCCATCTTTCGTTCCGATTGGATTTAATCGTTTTATTTCTTTTAACGTCATTTCCGGTATCTTTTCTTTTTCTATAAATAAAATCGGCCCGTTATTCGGATGATGAATAAGGTCTGCACTCGCAATACCTAATTGCCACTCGCTTGCTGGTACTAAAATAACAGCACCCGGCTGGTTCTCTTTATGGGTTGCTGGCCATATTGTTTGCGAAGTTAACACTGCCATTTGCAGGGGATCATTTGTATTTAACCTTGTTACATTTTTTAAACTTGTCGTTAATAAATCATTCGATGCCCCTTCGTTCATTTCTTTTGGCGCCGTTACCTCCTGATTCATTTTCATTTCCTTTTGCTCTGTTTTCTTCTCTTTTGTAGATTCATGGTTTTTATGGTCTGTATTCGTTTGTCCACATGCAGCAAGACCAACTGCTGTAATTATTGTTATCCCAAAAATTCGGGTCATTTTTTTCATTATACCGCCTCCGTATTAATCATTTTTGAGCCAATATGATTACCTAAAATGTAATTTCAAATCCACAATAACAAGCAATTCTGAAGAAATTATGCAGACACATCATAATCTGCACCATTTCTTCATGATTTTGCATTACACTTTAAGTAACGATTATAAATATGGAGGGCTCTCTATGATTGATATACTGCTCGTAGACGATGAACCGAGAATGCTTGAATTATTAACGCTTTATCTTACCCCAATTGGATATAACTGCGTATGTGCGACTTCAGGAGAAGAAGCTATTTTACATATAGAAAATCGAAACTTTAAATTTGTTTTACTCGATATTATGATGCCAAAGATGGACGGATGGGAAACGTGCAAAAAAATCCGATCTTTTAGTAACATTCCTATTATTATGGTTACAGCTCGTGATCAAACAGTAGATGTCGTTCAAGGATTAAAACTTGGAGCCGATGATTACGTAACGAAACCTTTCCATGAAGAAGAACTTTTCGCAAGAATTGAAGCCGTTTTAAGACGTACAAATGAACATAAACAAATCCAATATCACGGTATTGTATGGGATGAAACAAAACACTTCGTTTCTGTCCATAATGAAGAACTCCTTCTCACACCAATTGAATTTTCTTTACTCGGATTATTTTTACGCCATGTGAACTACGTATTAAGCCGTGATCAGCTCATCGAACGAATTTGGGGGTTAAACACAAATACAGAAGATCGCACAGTCGATTCACATATTCGTAATTTACGTGATAAATTGCGAAAAGCAAATTTCCCTATTGATCACCATTTAAAAACTGTTTACGGAGTCGGATATCGATGGGTTGATACTCTAGATTAAGGAGCAAAGCAATGAAGCGAATTTCTATTCAGCTCGGATTTTATTTTTTGATTGTTACACTTTTAATCGAAAGTGTTCTATTTGTCTCGCTTTATTATAGCCTTGTCAACAATAGAGTAAATGAAGAAATGACAGCTTTATTAAAGCGCGGAAATAGTCACAGAGATGTCCTTGAAAAGTATTTTGATAAGCAAACAATCTCCCATGTTGCACTAATGGAATCCGAAGCCGAAACTACTGTTGTTATTACAAATGCAAATAAGGAGGTACTAGCTAAATCCAATGAAATAAATACTACTATAAAAAAGCATATTGAAAAGATGCAAACACGGACAGATCATGACGGAGCAATTATAGAGAATCATTGGAAAACATCTAATTATATATGTACAGTTAGCCCCATTGTAGTGGCTGGAAAAACGGAAGGCTACGTATATATGTTTCTCGGGACGGAATCAATCGAGGAAATGGTTAACGGGCTAACAAGACAATTCATTATTGCCGGAGTCATTACGTTTCTACTAACAGCCATCACCATCTTTCTATTATCACGTTTGTTAACAAAACCATTGTTACACATGAAACATGCAACTGAAAAAATGAGTAAAGGCGATTTGTCCGTTTCGTTAACGACTACTCGAAATGATGAAATTGGTGAACTAGCATCATCTATTCAAACGCTTGCTAATGATTTACATTATATGAAAACAGAGCGAAGTGAATTTCTAGCAAGTGTTGCTCATGAATTACGAACACCGTTAACATACGTAAGAGGCTATGCTGACATTGCTTTAAAAGAAACCACATCTCCTGAGCAACGTTTGCGATATTTATCTATTATAAAAGATGAGTCTGATTATATTACGAACTTAGTTCAAGATTTATTTTCACTTGCACGAATGGAACAACATAACTTTTCTATTCGAGTAAAGGAAGTACATTTACACACCCGCCTTACTCGCATAGCCGAAAAAGTAAATGCCATGTATAAAGAAAGATACATTACAGTTTCTTTCTCTTGTCCTCCTACACTGCTAGTAAATTTAGATGACCAGCGATTTGAACAAGTTATAATAAACATTTTAAATAACGCTTATAGACATTCAAAAGAACATTCTCATATAAACATTTCTGTTACAGAAGAACATAAAAATATCTCTATTACAATTGAAGATGAAGGCGAAGGCATTCCTCCTGAAGACCTCCCTCACATCTTCGACCGCTTTTATCGAGTTGATAAAGCAAGATCACGAGCTACAGGTGGAACTGGTTTAGGACTATCTATCGTAAAAGAAATTGTAGAACTACACGGCGGGAATATTGCTGTAACGAGCGAAGTTGATCACGGGTCTTGCTTTATAATTTCATTACCATCTATAAAGAAACACGACTATCATCAGTAGTCGTGTTTCTTTATCCCGCATTAACGGGCAGTAAGACCCCTACATCAAAATTCAGCGGAAGCAAAGAAGTTAG
>NZ_JXIS01000040.1:0-126216 GCF_000836715.1 Bacillus sp. L_1B0_5
TAACACAGGTGCTACCGGCGCTACTGGTGCCACTGGATCTCAAGGCATTCAAGGACCAACGGGTGCTACCGGCGCTACTGGTATAGGAGTTACTGGACCTACTGGACCTTCTGGTGGACCTACCGGACCTACTGGGCCAACTGGACCTAGCTTCCCTGTAGCAACAATTGTTGTAACAAACAATATTCAGCAAACAGTACTGCAATTTAATAACTTTATTTTTAGTACTGCAATTAACGTAAACAATATTATCTTCAACGGCACAGATACAGTTACTGTTATCAACGGTGGCATTTATGTAATTAGCGTATCCATTTCTACAACCGCGCCAGGATGCGCTCCACTTGGAGTAGGAATTTCAATTAATGGAGCTGTCGCAACTGATAACTTCTCTTCAAATTTAATAGGCGACTCACTTTCATTTACTACAATTGAAACATTAGCAGCTGGTGCAAGAATTTCTGTCCAATCTACTCTTAATGAGATTACGATCCCTGCGACAGGAAATACTAACATCCGCCTTACTGTATTTAGAATCGCTTAAATTTCACTATATATTGTTTATGACAAATAAAAAAAGAGCGAGAAACTCGCTCTTTTTTTTGTTATGTACAATAATTTATTACTATTCTAATTCAATGGAAACATTTTTTTGTGGTACAAATGTAGAAATTGCATGTTTATAAATAAGCTGTTGCTTACCTTCTGTTTCCAGTAGGACTGTAAAATTATCAAATCCTTTAATTAGTCCACGAAGCTGGAAACCATTTAATAAGTACAGCGTAACAAACGTATTTTCTTTACGGAGTTGATTTAAAAACTGATCTTGAATATTGATTGATTGCTTCATGTCGAATCCTCCTCTTTTTCTCTACTTACTATTATTCGACTTTACTTGTAACTTTCCTTCTATGTATCGTAAAATTTCTGACGTTTTTTCACCGTCTGTAACATCAAACCACGTGACATCCATTTTATTACGGAACCACGTTAATTGACGCTTTGCATAACGACGCGAATTCGTCTTTAATTGTGATACCGCATCTTCTAAAGGGGCTCGATTCTCAAAATAATCATAGATTTCTTTATATCCAATCGCTTGAATAGATTGACAATCTCGTATCCCTCTATTATACAGACCTTCCACTTCCTCTAATAGGCCTTGTTCCATCATCAAATCCACTCGTAAGTTAATGCGATCGTATAGCATTTCTCGATCCATTGTCAAGCCAATTAATGAAACATCATAGAGTAACTCTTTTTCTTGTTTCTCAATTTGGTCACTCATTTTTTCACCCGTCGTGTGGAAAATTTCTAACGCTCGAATGACACGTCGTACATTATTTGCATGAATACGCTCCGCACTTTCCGGATCTACTTCTTGCAATTTTTTATGTACATATTCCACACCGCGTTCTAAAGCTAACTTTTCCATTTGCTCTCGGTATATCACATCACCAGCATCATCTGTAAACTGATAATCGAATAAAACAGATTGTATATAAAGACCGGTCCCACCAACTATAATTGGTAATTTACCACGTTCTGTAATTTCTCGAATATGCTTGCGAACACGTTCTTGAAATTCCGCGACAGAAAATGAATCTTCCGGATTTTTTATATCGACCATATAATGTGGAATCCCGTCCATCTCTGCTTGTGTTACCTTTGCAGTTCCAATATCCATCGTTCGATAGATTTGCATGGAATCACCACTAATAATTTCACCGTTCAACGCTTTGGCAAGATCGATACTTAACTTCGTCTTTCCAACAGCAGTTGGTCCAATGATGACAGCAACTTTTTCACGTTGCACTTCTCCCATATCATTCAACTCTCTTTATGTAATATACTCCATCTATTGATTATACCCAATCTTACCAATTTTAACGGCATGATTGCAAGTTCTTTCATTTCGGTACATGAAATTATACATAAAAAAGAACATAGTTTGTCCAATTCTGCATATACATGATAAAAATAGTTTTGAGAGGATGAGTTACCTATGAAACAATCCACCATCAATTTTTCATCTTTGACAAAAGACCTCATTTTAGCTACTTCTACAAAAGAACAAAATTGTTCACAAGAGGAATTATACTTCGCCCTAAATTGTTTACTACGGGTCTTTCATTCTACTCTCCATGAAACAACATTACATCCAGAAAATAAAAATACAGAATATATACAAACGCAATTTTGCAGTGCATATAAAATTATTACAGGTAAAACTATTTATCCCTTTCAATAATCCATAAAAAGCGGCTGCTTACATAATTTCAAGCAACCGCTTTTTATATTAATATCGATAACCTATTGTATAACTTTCACTTTTACAGATTTGCGCCCCCAACTATTAGCACTACCATCTGAACCGACTAATACATCAATACGATTTCCTTTAATAGCACCGCCAGTATCTCCAGCGATCGCTTCTCCATATCCTTCTACCCATACTTTTGATCCAAGCGGAATTACTTTCGGATCAACAGCAATTACTTTCATATTTGGATTTGCTGTTAAATCATGCCCCATTGCAGTTAATACACGACCACCATACGAACCATTCTCACCCGGATCTGCTGTATATGCCGTCGCTTCTACTGTAATTTCACGACCACCAGTAGGCGCACTTGTTTCAGTAGATTTCGCAACTGGTTTTGCAGCCGGCTTTTCTTTTACCACAGGTTTACTTGATTCTACCTTCTTAATAGAATCGTTACTCTTAACAGACTCTTTATTCTTAACTGCTGTATTATTTTTAACCGGCGTATTTGTACTAACCGGTCCTTCTTCTTGAGTTGCAACTTCTTTCTTTTCGATTACAGGTGCCGTTCCTGTTAGAAATGGCACGTGAACATATCCGACTTTTCCATTGTAGTCAAATTGTAACCATTCATTTTGAACTTGATTCGTCGTTTCAATCACATCGTCTTTATTAAGTTTACCAAGAACTTCAGAATCAGTATTCGCTCCAGCACGAACATTTAATACGCCCGCCGTTACATAATATGTGCTCTTTGTAAATTCAGCACTTACAAACGCTTCCTTACCGTTCAACTTAATTTTTGTCCATCCATTTTCTGTATTTATAACATCTAGTGTATTCCCACTTAACACTTTACCTACAAGCTTTGACTCTACATTTGGGTTTTCTCTAACATTTAATACGTCTGTTGTTACAATTGTTTCCGCTTTAGCAGAACCCGCAAAAATCCCAAGACCAAAAACTGCTGCTGTTGCTATACCTAATAATTTTTTCATGAATAGCCTCCATTTGCTTTGTTTTCGTATTCTCATTATAGCAACAGATTTTTAGAATTTTTAGAAATCACACAATTACAAAGCATTCGTAATATACGATTAATGAGTTGTAACATAAATTTCCATATTAATAAAATGTATTTCTAATACAATCTTCAATGGTTTTCATATATTTTTCACATACGAGCACAAGAACTTTTTTCCAGAAAAAATTACAGTGTTACTTTTTTGTTACAAAAAATTCATAATTCATTACATCTTTTACCAAAAAACATCAATATTCAATTGTTAACCTACTTTTTTGTAATAAAAAAAAGCAGCTAATAAAAGCTACTTTCTTTTCATTTGTTATTGAACTTTCTTTTTCCAAACACCTAGCATAATAGCCGAGACAATCGTTCCAATTAATATAGAGAAAATATATAGTAATGGTTTATTTACTAACGCTATTACAAATAATCCACCATGCGGTGCCGGTAATGTAATTTGGAATAACATAGATAACGCACCTGCAATACTTGAACCAACAACACAGCTTACAATTACTCGAACCGGATCTGCAGCTGCAAACGGAATCGCACCTTCTGTAATGAACGATGCTCCCATAATATAATTTGTTAAACCAGATTTACGTTCCGCTTCTGTAAACTTTGATTTAAAGAATGTAGTTGCGAATGCAATCGCAAGTGGCGGTACCATACCACCAGCCATAACTGCTGAGTGCACTCCAAAATTTTGTGCTTCTATTGCAGCAATACCAAACGTAAATGCCGCTTTATTAATTGGACCACCCATATCAATTGCCATCATACCACCTAAAATAAGACCTAGTAATATAGCATTCGTACCGTTTAAACCATTTAACCACCCTGTCAACATTTCATTTAATGCTACTACAGGCGGAATTACTACTTTTTGCATTACAACTCCTGTAATCAATAATCCAAAGACTGGATATAACAAAACAGGTTTAATTCCTTCTAATTGTACTGGTAGTCCTGAAAATAATCTTTTCAACCCTAAAACAACATATCCAGCTAAGAAACCAGCAATTAATCCACCTAAAAATCCAGCATTCGCATTCGCTGCTAAAAATCCACCTACAACACCAGGCATAAAACCAGGACGATCAGCAATAGAGCTTGCAATAAATCCAGCTAAAATTGGTACAAGGAATAAAAACGCACCTGTTTTTCCTCCACCAATTGACATGAACAATTCAGCTAAAGGACCTTCCGCCTTTATACCACCAAACGAAAACGCTAGCGCTATTAAAATCCCGCCACCAACAACGAATGGAAGCATATTACTTACACCGCTCATTAAATGCTTATAAATTCCTAATCCTTTTTCTCTCTCAATACTTTCTGATTTCCCGTCCTCTTTTACACCTTTAAAGATTGGTGCATCTTGTTTGACAGCTCGATTGAGCAATTTTTCCGTTTTTCGAATCCCGTCAGCAACTGGCACTTGAATGACATGTTTACCAGCAAAACGATTCATTTCTACTTGTTTATCTGCCGCAACAATAATAGCTGTTGCACGTTCAATATCCTCTTTCGTTAAACCGTTTTTAATACCTGTTGATCCGTTTGTTTCAACTTTAATCGCTATTCCTAACTCTGCCGCTTTTGCTTTTAAGCTATCCGCCGCCATATATGTGTGAGCGATTCCAGTTGGGCAAGCTGTAACAGCAAGTACGTACGGTTCATTTCCTTCTGGTTTGGCGACCTCAATCTCTTCTTCTTTTTCATTCTCTTTTTCATCAAATAGACGAAGAAGCTCAATTTCATCCTTCGCTTCTAATAGTTGCTTGCGAAATCCTTCATCCATTAATACTGTCGATAAACGAGACAACGTTTCTAAATGAGTATTATTCGCTCCTTCACTTGCAGCAATCATAAAGAATAAATGCGCAGGCTGTCCATCAAGCGACTCATAATTGATACCGCTTACACTTCTACCAAAACAAATCGATGGTTGTTTAACAGCCTTTGTCTTCGCATGAGGTATTGCAATACCTTCCCCAATTCCAGTCGTACTTTGGGACTCCCGCTTTAAAATAGCTTCTTTAAATTCCGTTTTACTATTTAAACGATTTGCCCCGTTTAATTTCTCAACTAATTCATCTATGACAGCTTCTTTATTTGAAGCTGCCAAATCCATAATGACTGTATCCCTTTTTAATAGTTCTGTAATTTTCATATGTTGCTTCCCCCTATCGCTTAGCTACAATTACTTGCGACAATAATTCTTCTACTTTTTCCTTCTTACATAAATCAGCTGAAAATGCTGTTGCACTCCCTGTTGCAACGCCGTATTGAAATGCCTTTTCAATATCTTTTGTCTGTTCATATTTGCCTACAAACCCTGCAACAAGAGAATCTCCGGCCCCAACTGAATTAATTACAACACCTTTTGGAACAGTCGCTTCATATATACCTTCTGCCGTAAATAATAAAGCTCCCTCTCCAGCCATCGATACGATAACGTGTTTTACACCTTGTTCAATTAATTTTCTTCCATAAGGTAAAATGTCTTCTACTGTTGAAAGCTCCACTCCAAACAACTCACCAAGTTCATGGTGGTTTGGCTTAATTAAAAATGGCTTATTTTTAATTACATGTTGCAGTGCACTTCCACTTGCATCTACTACTACACGAATACCTTTTTCAGCTCCAAACGCAGCGATTGATTCGTAAAAGGTACTTGGAATAGAGACTGGTACACTCCCAGCGAGTACAACACAATCTCCAGGTTGCATACTCTCAATTTTTTTCATTAACTGTTCGAACTGCTCTTTTGTTACAAGAGGACCTTGGCCATTTAATTCTGTTTCTTCTTTCCCTTTTATTTTCACATTAATGCGAGTATCTTCATCTACTTGGACGAAGTTAGTTGTTACACCTTCATCATGTAATACCTCTTTAATAAATTGACCAGTAAATCCACCAGTAAATCCAAGTGCTATATTTTTAACACCTAAACGCTGAAGAACACGAGAAACATTAATTCCTTTTCCTCCAGGAAACTTCATATCTTTCTCCGCTCGATTTATTGTTCCTAAATCAAAAGAAGGAACTTGCACTACATAATCAATAGATGGGTTTAAAGTAACTGTATAGATCATTGTTTATCAGCCTCAATTACATTGGTTTGTTTTTTATATTTTTCTAAATCAATTTCTAAATGGTTTGTAATAATATTTGCATCTTCAACATTTGCAATTTTCGCAAACGCAACTTCTGAAAACTTACTTTCATCAATTAAGAAATATCCTTCGTTTGCTAATGTTAATGCCATTTGTTTTAAGAGCGCTTCTTCTGGATCTGGCGTTGTAAAGCCAAGCTGTTCATGTACACCATTTGCACCTAAAAAACATTTATCAAAACGATACTTCTGCATACTTTCCTGTGCCATAGCACCGATTAAAGCTTTCGTCCTACTCTTCATCATTCCGCCTAGTAAATACGCACGAATATTATTTTCAACTAAAGCTTCAATATGCATAAGTCCATTCGTAACGACAGTAACATCTTTATTTATTAAAAATGGAATCATTTCAAATGTTGTACTTCCTGCATCTAAATAAATACAATCACCTTGTTCAATAACGCTAGCCGCATAATTAGCAATTTGTTGTTTTATTTGAATGTTTTTGGATGATTTTTCAACCATCGTTGGTTCTTGCCCTTTTCCTGTTAAAACAGCGGCACCACCATGAACTCTTTTTAATAACCTTTGCTTTTCCAATTGTGCTAAATCACGGCGAATTGTCGACTCAGAGCTTTCTGTTTTTTCAACTAATTGCTGTAATTTTACAACTTTCTGTTCTTTTACAAGTTGCAATATCATTTGATGACGTTCAGGAGTTAACATTTTATTCACCTCTTCTTTGATTACAGTATAATGAAAACGGTCACAAAAATCAACCATAAACAACCAAAAATAATCAAAAACACCCACAAACGTTTATAAACAGCAAAAAAGAAACCTATTCGATCAAACAATCAAATAGGTTTCTTTTCTAAATTCACTTATAAAGAAGCTTTATATATACTTAGAACATCATCTTTATTTAATTTTTTAAAGTTACCAAATTCACCATACGCCATCGCTTTATTAGCCATTATATCAATTTCATTTTCTCCAATAGCGTAATCAGATAATGTTACTGGTGCCTCAATTGAAGTCCAAAATTGACGCAGTGCCTCAATTCCTTCTAACGCCACTTCTTTATCTGTTTTACCACCTGTTTCTATATCAAATACACGAATAGCGAACTGTTTAAAACGACTTACATTTTCCTCTACAACATGCTTCATCCAGTTCGGGAATAAAATCGCAAGGCCACCCCCATGTGGTATATCATGAACAGCAGAAACTGCATGCTCAATATTATGAGTCGCCCAATCTCCTTTCACTCCCATCGCTAAAATGCCGTTTAACGCCATAGTACCACAATATAAAATAGTTTCTCTATGCTCATAATTTTCTAAATCACTTAAAAGCTTAGGAGCTGTCTCAATTACTGTTTTTAAAACAGCTTCACAATAACGATCTTGTAGTTCTGTATTCGTTCCATGATGGAAATATTGTTCTAATACGTGCGACATAATATCTACCATACCGTAAATTGTTTGATCTTTCGGTACAGAAGTAGTATGAACTGGATCTAAAATCGAAAACTGCGGGAAAGTAACCGGGCTACCCCATCCATACTTTTCATTCGTTTCCCAGTTTGTAATTACCGAGCCTGCATTCATTTCAGATCCTGTTGCTGCAAGAGTAAGTACAGTACCAAATGGTAATGCCTCATTAGCAAATGTTTTTTTCGTTACAATATCCCATACATCTCCATCGTACTTACTCCCAGCTGCAATTGCCTTCGTACAGTCGATCACACTTCCTCCACCAACTGCTAAAATGAATTCAACACCATTCTCTTTACAAATTTGAATCCCTTTCTTTACAGTTGATACACGTGGATTCGGTTCAACACCTGTCAATTCAAATACTTCTGCATTAATATCCTTTAAAATAGAAATTACATTATCATAAATACCGTTTCTTTTAATGCTGCCTCCCCCGTATACGAGAAGAACTTTTTTACCGAACTGTGGAATTTCAGTTTTTAACTGTTCTAATTGACCTTTACCGAAAATAAGTTTCGTTGGATTACGAAATACAAAATTTTGCATATTTCTTTACCATCCCTTCTATTTGAAAAGCAACTATACTTTTGTATACCATATTTTTTTCATTTCACAAAAATATTTGCTTAATAAAAAAATCCCAGCCTACAGGCTGAGATTTTTTTATTGGTAATAAGGTGAGATCATTAAGTAAACAATAACACCAGATAAACTTACATATAACCAAATTGGCATCGTCCAACGTACAATTTTACGGTGACGTGTCAATTGATTTGTAAAACCAAATACAAGTGCAAACAATGCAAGTGGTACAATAATTGCTGCAAGGATAATATGCGTAATTAAAATAATGAAGTACACATATTTAATGAACCCTTCTCCGCCAAAATGTGTTGCTGGCGCCAAGTAATGATACGATAAATAAGAAACACAAAATAGCAACGTCGTTGTAAATGCTGCGAGGATAAAACCACGGTGCATTTTCACATTCTTTTTAATAATAGAGTATAAAGCTGCTAATAAGAATACGAACGTAAAGCTATTAAAAATCGCATTTAACATTGGTAAAATTGTTACATCAAAATGTACTTCTCCTTCATAGCCAACAGGTCCAAAGAACAAAAATAAAATAATCGCATTTACAATTACAGAAAGCGTTATCACAATAGGAGCATAGCTTTTCTGATTTGTTGATTGATCCACCAAAATGGTCACTCCCTCTTCCTTCAAGTATGTATACATAACCTCACTATTTTAACATATTATTCACAGTGTAAATGTGACAATAGTTTGACACAGCAAGACAAGACAAAGAAAAAAATCCTTCTTAATAAAACTTCTTAAGAAGGATTTTATCGCTTTATTATTCAAATAGCAACGCGATTAATTTTTGTTAAAAAATGTATCGCTATATGCTTGAAAAATTTCAGACACTTGATATCCCATTAATGAAATTGCTGTTAATGAAAAGAAACCAATCATAAGAAATCGAAACCACATATAAATCTCCTCCTTGTATTTAGCTTAAAAAACGTTAGCTACCTTACAAGTTACGTGGCACTCTTCATCATCACTTTCCTTCTTCTTTACAATTGCTGTTATAAATCGAATCATAAAGAATAGAACAAAAGGAAATTGTTCGTAATTCACATTGGCATAGTTTAGCAACGGCTCGCGCTGCACATCGAACGGAGATGAGAAGGAATAGAACATACCTTGCTCTTCCATATATACAATTACAATTTTCATGCAAAATACTATTCCTAAAAACGAAACAATATCTTGCCATTCTGTCGTATATAACAGGTTATACAGCTCTAATACGTACTCTTCCATCATCATCCCCCCTTCCTTTTTTACCATTCTGCTCGCCTTCGTATAAAAAGTCAAGAAAAAAGTTTATATCCACTATGACAATAGTAATTACTTGTTTCTATGATTATATATGATTCTTTTATAGCAATGATTGGGTGTAACTCTCTTCGAAAACAAGAAAATTAGAATCGAACAGATTCCTCATTCTTACTTTTAGGATTCAAAACTGTGCTATTTTTATTTCTATTAAAAATAAAATACGAAAGTATGATAAGAACAGTAACAAACATTGTTAAAAGTGCTTGTGAACGTAAAGAATCAATTGCGAGCATCGCAACTAAAACTGCTATAATAGCGGCAATTGTAACATACGTTACATACGGAAAAAGCCACATTTTCACTTTCAAATTTTGTTGTTCTACTTTCCCCATTTTTTTACGCATCTTTAAATGCGAAACTGCAATAACGAGATAAACTAGTAACGCAATCCCGCCAGATGCATTCACTAAAAACAAAAAGACTTTATCTGGAGAAATGTAACTAAAAACAACTCCAATATAAGCGAAGAAAGTTCCAAATAAAACCGCTCGAACAGGAACACCACTACTGTTCAATTTTAAAAATGACTTTGGCGCATCTCCTCTTTCTGCCATTGAAAAAAGCATTCTTGAGTTTGTATATAAACCTGAATTTAAGCAAGAAAGTACAGCTGTTAAAACGATAAAATTCATAATTTGTGCTGCCGCTGGTATTCCTATATGTTCAAGTACAGCTACAAATGGACTTTTTAATATGTTAGCTGAATTCCATGGCAGTAGCGTAACAACTACCGCTATAGACCCAATAAAAAATACAAGAATACGCCAAATCACACTGTTTGTTGCTGTTTTTACTGCTTTTACAGGTTCTGCAGATTCACCAGCCGCTACTGCTACAATCTCTGATCCCATAAATGAAAATATAACAACAGTAATTCCAAGCAATACCGAACTTATACCGTTAGGCATAAATCCACCTTGTCCAATTAAATTCGAAGTGCCGGGTGCTTCTGTTCCTGGAACAAGTCCTAAAATAACAGCAAGACCTAGGCAAAGGAACAAAACAATACTTATTACTTTAATAAAAGAAAACCAATATTCAAACTCTCCAAATGATTTCACCGAAAAAACGTTCGT
The DNA here is from genome assembly GCF_000836715.1 of Bacillus sp. L_1B0_5. Classification (NCBI taxonomy): domain Bacteria; kingdom Bacillati; phylum Bacillota; class Bacilli; order Caryophanales; family Bacillaceae; genus Bacillus; species Bacillus sp. L_1B0_5. The sequence goes on from NZ_JXIS01000040.1 coordinate 10,910, forward strand.
CAACGTTAATAAAATTGTTAATATTAAACTTAATAACCAGAGCGGTATTTGTGGAATCCAATATTGGATAATACCAGCACCTGCTGTGGCTTCTATTGCAATAACAATTACCCAGAAAAACCAGTATAACCAGCCTATTGTATAACCAGCCCATGGACCAATTGCTTCTCTTGCATACGTTGCAAATGAACCACTTGTCGGATTTACAGCTGCCATTTCTCCTAGCATTCTCATGACGAAAATGACTAGAAGTCCTGCTAATGCATATGAAACGATAGAACCAGGTCCTGCCGAATGTACAACTGCACCACTTCCAACAAACAAACCAGCCCCTATTACGCCGCCAATTGAGATCATTGTAATGTGGCGTATTTTGAGATCTTTCTTTAGATTTTTATCCAACTCTTGTACATCCCCTTCCAAACTAAATTTTGAAATTTATGTAAGAGTACTGTGCGAAAGGTTTTGTCCTATACTTTAAAATATATCAAAATATTCTGAATTTAACAATTGCAATTCAACCTCCCTCAAAAATTATTTCATTAGGTTTAATACTTTTCCATACACAATTGTTGAGAAAATTATAGTCCTCTTACAAAAGAAAGAATTTTCAGATATTATTAAATGAACAAGATTATACATCTAGACAACTTTTTGTATAGGAGTGTTGATATGTTAAACAAATTCAAATTTTTTTGTTGTATTTTAGTACTGTTCTTACTGCTACCGCTATCCCCTTTCCAAACACAAGCAGCAAACAATTTAGGTTCAAAATTACTCGTTGGATACTGGCATAACTTCGATAACGGTACTGGCATTATTAAATTAAGAGACATTTCACCAAAATGGGATGTAATCAATGTATCTTTCGGTGAAACTGGTGGTGATCGTTCCACTGTTGAATTTTCCCCTGTATATGGTACAGATACAGAATTCAAATCAGATATTTCTTATTTAAAAAGTAAAGGAAAGAAAGTAGTTCTTTCAATAGGTGGACAAAATGGGGTCGTTTTACTTCCTGACAATGCCGCTAAGCAACGTTTTATTAATTCCATACAATCTCTGATTGATAAATACGGTTTTGATGGAATAGATATTGACCTTGAATCAGGTATTTACTTAAACGGAAATGACACTAATTTCAAAAACCCAACTACTCCTCAAATCGTAAATCTTATATCAGCTATTCGAACAATCTCAGATCATTATGGTCCAGATTTTCTATTAAGCATGGCTCCTGAAACAGCTTATGTTCAAGGCGGTTATAGCGCATACGGAAGCATCTGGGGTGCATATTTACCAATTATTTACGGAGTGAAAGATAAACTAACATACATTCACGTTCAACACTACAATGCTGGTAGCGGGATTGGAATGGACGGTAATAACTACAATCAAGGTACTGCAGACTACGAAGTCGCTATGGCAGATATGCTCTTACATGGTTTTCCTGTAGGTGGTAATGCAAATAACATTTTCCCAGCTCTTCGTTCAGATCAAGTAATGATTGGACTTCCTGCAGCACCAGCGGCAGCTCCAAGTGGTGGATACATTTCGCCAACTGAAATGAAAAAAGCTTTAAATTATATCATTAAAGGAGTTCCGTTCGGAGGAAAGTATAAACTTTCTAACCAGAGTGGCTATCCTGCATTCCGCGGCCTAATGTCTTGGTCTATTAATTGGGATGCAAAAAACAACTTTGAATTCTCTAATAATTACAGAACATATTTTGATGGTCTTTCCTTGCAAAAATAATAAAAAACAACAATAGGTTATAGGACCTATTGTTGTTTTTTATTTATGTAAATTACTTTTTCACTTCTACATGATGAAGAGATTCTTTTTCATCTCTTACATAACTATTTACAAGACTTAAAAGTAATTTACCACCAATTAACATCGCTTGTTCATCAAAATCAAATTGAGGATGATGATGTGGATATGTTGCTCCTATTTCTTCATTACCCGCACCTGTGAAGAAAAATGCTCCAGGAACATGGTCTAAGTAGTATGCAAAATCTTCTCCCCCCATAATAGGTGGTACTTCCATGACCCGTTCTCTGCCAAGATCACGTTCCGCAACCGTCATAAAATGACGTGTTTCATCTACATGATTTATTAATATTGGATAGCCTCGTTTATATTGAATATTAACTTCAGCATGAAGAGACTGACAAATCCCTTCAACAACTCGTTTAAATTCCTTCTCCATATATTCTCTCACTTCAGGATCTAGCGTTCGAATGGTCCCTGTAAATGTAGCAGTATCTGCAATAATATTATCTGCTTGACCAGCATGAAATGTGCCTACTGTTAATACTGCAGATTGAAGCGGATCTACTTTTCTACTAACTAAAAGTTGTAATTGGTTAATAACTTGCGTTGCAACGATAATAGCATCTACAGTATGATGCGGCATACCTCCATGACCACCTCGCCCTTGAACCTTCACTTCAAAAGAATCAGCTGCTGCCATCATTGCTCCAGCTCTTGCCCCAACAATTCCTAATGGCATTTGAGAAGATAAATGTGTACCAAATACAACATCTACTCCCTCTAAACAACCATCCTCAATCATGGCAATTGCCCCACCAGGTTCTTTTTCTTCTGCATGTTGATGTATAAGAACTATTTTTCCAGAAAGCTGATCTCTATGGTCACTTAATATTTTTGCAACTCCTAAAAGTGTTGCTGTATGTCCATCATGCCCACAAGCGTGCATTACACCAGGAATCTTTGATTTATATGAAACTTGCTTTTCATCTTGGATAGGTAGCGCATCGAAATCAGCACGTAGCGCTATCGTCTTCCCAGGTCTTCCACCTTCAATTACTCCGATTACTCCTCTGCCCCCGATATTTGTTTTCACCTCAATATGAAAACTTTTTAAGATTTCAGCTACTTTTCTCGGCGTTTCTATTTCTTGAAACGATAGCTCTGGATATTGATGAAAATCTCTTCGCCATGAAACTATTTGGTTATATAAACTTTCCAATTCTTTATGCCATGTTTCTATCATAGAAATTCCCCTTTCTTTATTTAACACATTAAATAAAACTTACATAACATTCAGTATTTAATCAATAAAAAAGAGAACTTTCTCTAAAAGTCCTCCTACTATTCTAGTCACTATTTTGCTTCAACACAAAAACTGAAAGTTCAGGTACACTCAAAAATCTAACAGGCATCCTAGTAGTCCCAATGCCACGATTTACATATAAATATAACGGCTTACTCTTCCCCTCTACTTCATACATACCTTCAACATAGTTCTCAGCTAGTTTGGTAGTAATTAACGGACCTACGAAAGGAATTTGGACTTGTCCTCCGTGACTATGTCCTGACAGTTGAAGATCAACTGGGTAACGATTTATTTTGGTTACAACATCCGGCTCATGTACTAATAACATGTTGAAATCATTTTGTTTCAAGTTTTTTAAAGTTGAATCTATTTGCGGCTTCCCTAATAGAAAATCATCCAAACCTGATATTGTAATATATTTGCCGTTTTCCACTTTAATTTTCTGCACTCCATTTACTAATACAGAAAAACCAGCTTCCTCCATATATTTTTTGTAAAATAAACTACCGCCCCCGCCCCTATCATGATTCCCAAACACAGCGTATTTCCCTAAGGGAGCGTAAATTTTCTGCAAAATAGCCTTCGCTTCTTCTCTTTCCGCATTATAAGACCCAAATTTATCTATTAAATCTCCGGTAAAAACTACTATATCTGGATGTAATTCATTCATCTTCTCCACTAAATGTTCAAGTTGTTTCAGTGTAAACTCTGGTCCTAAATGTACATCTGAAAACTGTAATATTTTTTTATTATTAAATTCTTTAGGAATTGCAGAAGCTTCTATTTCATTCCATGTAACCGTTACTAGTTTTCGTTCTATTTCTGTCGCATAATAATACAAACTTACTGGTATCATTAATATACTTATAAAACTAATAATAAATATCTTTTTGATTGATTTTTTTCGTTCTTTTTTTACATGATTCGTATTCATGTTTTCACCTCTAGAAACACTTTAAATCCTTATTGTTACATTAATGTGACAACATGAACAATGTTATTAATATGTAATTCCCTCCATATTCACTTTGACAATTTTATACAGAAGTCATAACATATTTTTATAATACGTAGATTTTTGAATTTTTTCTATTCATTCCATCATTTTATTACGGAGGGGTTATTCATGTCTGTATTTACACCAGAAGAAATTACGGAACTTGCTGCGAATTCAGGAAGGAAAAAAGCTCATTTATCATTGCTCCCTATGCTAATTCTTGGTTTTTTTGGTGGTGCTTTTATCGCATTAGGGTATTTACTCGATATTCATGTTATTGGGACAATGCCAAAATATTGGGGATCATTTTCTAGTTTTCTAGGCGCTGCTGTATTCCCTATTGGTCTTATTCTCGTTATTCTTGCAGGCGGTGAACTAATAACTGGTAACATGATGACAGTTTCTATGGCCTGGCTCCAAAAGAAAATTACTTTATTTCATTTCATACGAAATTTAGTTATTGTTACATTTAGCAATTTCATAGGAGCTGTATTCGTAGCCTATTTTTTCGGTCATATCGTTGGCTTAACTGAAGGAGCTTTTTTAGCGAAAACTATTTCTATCGCTCAAGCGAAACTACAAGATACACCATTGCAAGCATTTATTTCTGCAATCGGATGTAATTGGCTCGTTTGTTTAGCTGTTTGGCTCAGTATGGGAAGTAAAGAATTTATCGGAAAGATTATCGGTATTTGGTTCCCAGTTATGACTTTTGTTGCGATTGGATTTCAACACGTTGTAGCAAATATGTTTGTCATCCCAGCCGCAATTTTTGCCGGTCATTTCACTTGGGCTGAATATTTTCCAAACTTTATTTTTGTTTTCTTTGGAAATTTAGTAGGAGGTATGTTATTTGTAGCACTACCTTACTTCATATCTTATAATAAGAAACTACCTTCTCATCAAGAGAAGACTGAAATGAAGAACAAATCTCTGTCCGCTTAAATGGAATGTCTATAAAGTGTCCTAAAAAATATTACAAATTTCATTTTTTTTTGCGAATATATGTACGTACACTTGTTCTCGAATGTTTTATACGTTATAATAACAACTTAAATAGCATTATTTACATATGAGGTGAAAAACATGAACAAAACAGAATTAATTAAAAACGTAGCACAAAATGCTGAGATTTCTCAAAAAGAAGCTACTGTAGTTGTACAAACTGTAGTAGAATCAATCACTAACACTTTAGCTGCTGGTGAAAAAGTACAACTTATCGGATTCGGTACATTCGAAGTTCGTGAAAGAGCTGCTCGTACAGGCCGTAACCCACAAACTGGTGAAGAAATGCAAATCGCAGCTTCTAAAGTACCTGCTTTCAAAGCTGGTAAAGAACTAAAAGAAGCTGTAAAATAATGAAAAATATCCTTCTCATTTATGAGAAGGATATTTTTTTCATAACATAATTAATAAAAATCTGACCATTATGCTGTTTCTTTTGTTCTTTTATGCAAATAAAACCTTTACTTTCAAAAAAAGTTTTTGCGGTAATGCTCGCCTCTGTATATATCTCCCTATGCCCCAATTTCACTGCTTCTTTTTCTAACTTCTGTAGTATGTATGAAGCGACTCTTTTCCCTTGATAATCTTTATGCGTAAATAAGCGATCCACGTAATGATCATCGTTATAATCTCCAAACCCCACAATCACACCGTTATGATCCGCTACATAACTAATATTCTTTTCTAAAGACTTTAACCAGCTTTCTCTATCTAGTCGATCCGGTGCCCACGCCTGTAGCTGTAACTCATTATAATCTTTTGCATTAACCGTATGAACTGTTTCATAGAACAATTGTAATACTTGATCTAAATTTTCTTTCTGGAATGTTCTAATTATAATATCTTTTAACATATATAAGTCTCCTTACCAAACTACCTCTTTACTTTTCTACTATATACGACTCCATATTTCTTCTTTATTATATCGTTTTAATTTCTATACGAACAAAAAACAATACTTATTCAAAGTATTGTTTTTTAATTCTATTCAATTACTTAATGTAGCTTTTTAAGCTTTTAATTTAACTCTTTGTAATCGTAATGCATTTAATACAACAGATACAGAACTAAATGCCATCGCTGCTCCAGCAACCCAAGGTGCTAAGAAGCCTAATGCCGCAATTGGAATTCCTAACGCGTTATAAGCTAATGCCCAGAATAAATTTTGTTTAATATTTCTTATCGTCATTTTACTCATAAAGATCGCATCAGCAATACTATTTAAGTCACCGCGGATTAACGTTATATCCGCTGCTTCCATCGCTACATCCGTTCCCGTTCCAATTGCCATACCAATGTTCGCTGTAGCAAGAGCAGGAGCATCATTTATCCCATCTCCAACCATCGCTACTTTCTTACCATTTGCTTGCAATTTTTTCACTTCTTCTGCTTTTCCTTCTGGCAATACTTCTGCAATTACGTGATCAATACCAACTTGCTTTGCAATCGCCTGAGCAGTTTGTGTATTATCTCCTGTAATCATCACAACGTCTAGACCCATTTTTTTCATTCTTGTGATAGCTGCTTTTGAAGTATCTTTCACAGTATCTGCAACGGCAACTATACCAGCATATTCTTTATCGATTGCAATAAGCATTGCTGTTTTTCCTTCTCGTTCTAGCTCTTCCATTGATTTTGAAACTTCTTCAATATCAATATTGAATTTCTTCATTAATCGACGTGTGCCAATTAATAATTGTTTTCCTTCTACGACTGATTCGATACCGAATCCAGGAATCGCTTCAAACGTTTCTGAACTTGGAATATCAATTTTCTTTTCTTTAATTCCTTCTACAATCGCTTCTGCAAGTGGGTGTTCAGAATTTTTTTCTGCCGCACCTACTAAACGTAGTATTTCTTCTTCATGGAATCCATCTGCTACAATTATATCTGTTAACACAGGCTTTCCGTTTGTCACAGTACCTGTTTTATCTAGAATAACTGTATCTAATCGATGCGTTGCTTCTAAATGCTCTCCGCCTTTAAATAAAATACCATACTCAGCTGATCTTCCTGATCCTGCCATAATAGATGTAGGCGTTGCAAGACCTAATGCACATGGACAAGCGATAACAAGTACTGCTATCATTTTCTCAAGCGCTCCGCCAAAATCACCAGGTGTAACAAATATCATCCATACTGCAAATGTGATAATCGCAATCACAACTACAACCGGTACGAAAATACCTGAAATTTGATCCGCTACCCTTTGAATAGGAGCTTTTGAACCTTGTGCCTCTTCTACTACTTTAATAATTTGAGCTAATGCAGTATCTCTGCCTACTTTAGTTGCTTTCACTTTTAAAAAACCATTTTTATTTATTGTCGAACCTATTACTACATCCCCAATTGACTTATCAACAGGAATACTTTCACCCGTTAACATCGATTCATCAATCGCTGATTTTCCTTCTACAATCTCACCATCTACTGGTATTTTTTCACCAGGCTTTACATAGACGATATCACCAGCTACTACTTCTTCAATCAAAATTTTTATTTCTGTTCCATCTCGCACAACTGTAGCTGTCTTCGCTTGTAAACCCATCAATTTTTTAATCGCTTCTGATGAGCGCCCTTTTGCTTTCGCTTCAAATAATTTACCTAAAATAATTAATGTAATAAGTACCGCACTCGTTTCAAAATATAAATCTGTCATATGTTCCGAAGAACCAATAGATTGAATACTTAAATATACACTATAGAAATACGCGGCCGACGTTCCAAGCGCCACGAGAACATCCATATTAGCACTTTTATTACGTAACGCTTTATAAGCCCCAACATAAAACTGTCCACCAATGATAAATTGAACAGGAGTTGCAAGTGCTAGTTGCACCCAAGGGTTCATTAACATATCTGGTAAATAAATAAACGACGTAAATGCGAAATGACTAACCATTGCCCACAATAATGGGAAAGATAAAATAAACGAAATAATAAACTTCTTCTTTTGTCTTTCAATTTCTTGTAGTCGATGATCAGTTGATGCATCTTGATCATCTAGTTTCACTTCTAATTTATATCCTAGCTTCGTAATCGCGCTCTTCATTTCATTTACATTAACTTCATCAGGATTAAAGTCTACTGTGGCTGATTCTAAAGCAAAATTTACTGTCGCCTTGTTCACACCATCTAACTTATTTAAACGCTTTTCAACTCTATTTGCACATGCTGCACATGTCATTCCTGAAACAGTAAATTCAGCTTTATCACTTACAATTCCATATCCTAATGATTCAACTTTTTCTTTAAATTGTTGCGGATTTGTTTTAGTTGGATCGTACATTATTTTTGTTTTTTCAAGCGCAAAATTTACATTTGCCTCATGAACACCTTCTACTTTTTTTAGACCTTTTTCAATTCTATTTGCACATGCCGCACATGTCATTCCTGATATTTGAAGATTGGCCTCTTTTTTTTCATTCATGTCTCTCACCTCTATATACCCTTATGAGGTATAATTATTAGCAAAATAAATCGTACTTCATTTAAAGTACGATTTATTTCCATATCTAAAAATAATTATTGAACATCGTATCCTTGATCTTCGATTACAGCAACGATATCTTTTAATGTTACAGCAGACGAGTCGATAGTAACTTCAACAGTTCCTTCTGCTAATTGAACCTTCACTTGTTCAACACCGTTTAGCTCTTTCACACTGCTTTCGATAGCATTTACACAATGTCCACAAGACATACCTTCAACTTGTAATGTTAACTGTTCCATTTAAAATCCTCCTCTTGTTTATTCATTGTTTGTTAATCACAATTACATCTTACCATACCCCCCTAAGGTAATCAATGGTTTTATATCATGATTTTTCAATTATTTTCTAAAAGTTTATTTTACACACACTTTTTCACTACAATACACCAAAATCCAATATAAGGGTAAACAAAAAAACAAGCCAGTTAAATACTAGCTTGTTTTTACGCTTTTGAAAAACGTTCAAATACTGTCATTAATTCTTCAATTGCTTCGTCACCATTTCCATTTTTAATAGCTCCTGAAACACAATGACTCGTATGATTTTTGAGAACGCCCATTCCTACTTTTTTCATCGCTGCATTAATCGCTGAAATTTGCACTAAAATATCTACGCAATAACGATCATTTTCAATCATGTTTTGAATACCGCGGACCTGTCCTTCAATTCTCTTTAATCTATTTATAATCTGTTCTTTTTCTTTTTCTGATCTATGTGTTACTGCTTCATGCTCTTTATGATCCATATTATCACCTTCTTAAAGTTTCTCTTCATCCAATAAAACAATTGTTTTTTATGAGTATACCAATTATAGCATTAAATATCTACGCATGATACCCCATAAGAGTATATTTACACTTTATGATTATTCTTAACAACTCATTAGCTTCTTAATCTCAATTTTCAGTATACCCTTTCCTTTTTGCCGAAAAAATCATTATATCTCTCATCAAAATTCAATAAAGTGAAACAAGAATAAGCGGGGATTACCCGCCCCCGCTTATTCTTCGTCTATAATGTTTAAATTTTAATTTTCAGATATTTAATCCAAGAATTTTTTCTTTCCATATATAATTATTGCTGATCACATACTTTTGTATCATTCACTACTGAAGTTCCTTCAACGGTTACCGTATGAAAACAGTCATTTACTCGAACTGTCACAACATTATCTTGCCGATCAATGATATGATATTCATTAAAATTTTTATTTAGAGCACTGCGAATTTGTTCTCCTTCATAAATTGGGATGCCATGCGATAGAACCCAAATAAGTCCAGCGATAGCAAGAATAGTTTTCATACGATCTACCTCCTTGGGAATATAGTGAACTTTTAATCCATGCTTTTTCAGCTCTAAGAATCATGATTGGAATAAACCAAGCCTTTTTGGAAATAAGTTCATTTCGTCTATTTTATGTTTATGCTAATTGTGACCGATTTGTGACAACTTTTTGTCTCTTTAGACGAAAAGTTGAAACAAAACTTTCAAAAAGAACAATTCTACATATTAAAAAGGTTATGGAATGTTTCATCCATAACCTTTTTAAGCTCAATTCTACAACTCATCCACCGTACTTCATGTGATCTTTGTAGACTTGTTTTATTTTCGTTCAGTGGCATCAAAGCAAAACTTCGAAAATACTTCCCACACAAGTTCATTTCTGCTACTTACCCCAGTCTTTTCAAAAATGGATTTTAAATGATCTTGTACCGTGTATATAGATATACAAAGTTCTTGGGCTAATTCCTTTGTCGACATACCTGTAAGAATTTTACGTATTACTTGCTTCTCACGCATTGTAAAACTATAAGTTTCCATAATAAGTGGAAAAATCTCTTCCGGTCTTGCTCTTTCGAATAGAACAATATAACCATCTTGCAAACTACTTGTATGTTCTAACTTACTAGCCCGAATGATTAAAAAATGGCCATAGGCTAAAGGTAGACAAACTTTTTCTTCTCTATTCATACACCCTACATTATACTCGTTAGCCTTTACTTTCGAACAAACTGCACGTATTGGTCTTGGTATTTCTTTTATATTTAACTGTTCATACTTTCTAAGATTTGAAAGCCACTCGCTGCCATCTTGATTCCAATATAATACATTAAATTCCTCACTTACTATAATCGTGCCTGTGCCTATCACCTTCTCTTCTGAAAAAGGTATAGGAACTGCCTTCTTTAAAGCCTCTCCAGCAATTGGGACTATCGTTGCTAAGTACTTACAATCATCGATATGAAACGCGGGACTTGTACTTCCTCGAAATAAACTAAGATGGCCATAACATTTTCCCTTACTCATACAAACGCCCCTTAATTCATCTCCAAAATTTGCTGGTTTTAAAATATTTCGGTATCTCGAACTTTTCTTTTGTTCACCATTTGTCGCCATACTTAGAGAAGCAACATGAGGGGAGTGTTCTGTTAAACATTTAAATTTATTAAAATCATCTTCTAAAAATTCATTCATAAACAATTGTGGATGAATCTTTTCAACACTCTCATCGGTAAATGCCCCAGTAGATAAAAAAGAAATCGGGTCTATAGTTGTAAAACAAGCGGCGTCAAAATCAATGACTTTACGTATCAAGTGGAGAAATGACTCTTGAAATGACCTTATAGAACTTATATGATTCGCCACCATTGTAATTTCTTTCATTGTTTTTTCATGCATCCTCTTCCCCCCCAGATTTACGGGATTGTTCCCCTTCATAATTTCATTTCATAATAAACCTATAAAACACATACTTAGGAGGTTTAAAATGAATTGGAATGATACTACCGTAAATTCATATGAACAAAGAATTCCATGTAAAATCCCAGGCTACTACCACTTATATGAAATGATGAATCATTTCTTGTTTACTACACTCCCTAAAAAGAATATCAATCCCAATTTGCTAGTTATAGGTGCTGGTGGCGGACAAGAAATTCTCTCAATAGGCAAACAAAATAGTAATTTATCTTTTACAGGTGTCGATCCATCTGAAAGCATGCTACAGTTAGCTAAAAAAAGAATTAAAAACGAAGGCATACAAAATCATGTTCATCTTGTACATGGAACTATCCACACATTATTACCAAATCAGTTATTTGACGCTGCCACCTGTATGCTTGTCCTGCACTTCATTCCAACTAATAAGGAGAAAAAAGAACTTATTAATGACATCAGTAGTCGCCTAAAGCCTGGTGCGCCATTCTTTCTCTCTTCAATAAATGGTGTGCCCCATACGAGTATATTTTCTACACAATTACATGCTTGGCGCAACCATATGACGCAAAATCAAATTCCATTAGAAGATTGGGACCGATTTGAAAATTCTTTTGAAACAGAAATATTCCCTATTTCCGAAGCTAATTTATTAACTATCATGAAGGAATGTGGCTTTACTCAAATGACTCGCTTTTTCACTAGTTTTTTAATTGATGGATACGTTGCCTTTAAACAATAAGGAAAAAAGGTAAGCAATTGCTTACCTTTTTTCCTATACGTAACTAATAAACCTCAACCCTTTACTTAAAGACGTCGGCACAACAGATGCATGATTCTCCCCTTCAGCTTCATAAAACTTAAATTTAAGTTTATCGTGGTTTACTTGGAGAAGGCGCTCTGATAATTCATTTGCACCTACAACCATATGCTCTCGTTCTAGTGACCCAACTGTAAGGAACACTCCTGTTTCAAACTTAGCATTGTTTAATTCATGTATAAGGCTCTCTTCTTTTTCAAGAACGGATTTATTATTCCACCATATAGATGGACTACTAATAAAATAATTTTGAAAAGCATTTAAGTTTGTAAATAGTATATGCAAAGCAAATAGTCCACCTAAAGAATGTCCAAATAACGTTTGCTTACTTTTATCAATCTCAAAATTCTTTTCAATTTGTGGTTTCAGTTCTTCTTCAATAAAAGTAAAGAAATTATGTGCTCCTCCTGTTTTAGGCCACGGTTTACCGTCTGGTTTTAAAGGGGCATCTTTTGAAATTACGCTAGGCGTAAAATCATAGCATCTTTCTTCCCCTGAAAATGCGCCTTCAATTGGATACCCCACTCCTACTATAATAGCTGGTGAAACACCGGTTTTTTCCGCTCTTACTGATTGTATTTTAACTGCTTCATGAAATGTTTGAAAAAAGGCATTGCCATCTAATACGTAAATAACAGGATATCCTGAATCCGGTGCTGGTTGCCTCGGCTTTGAAATATGAATTTGATATTCCTTACCTTCTAATTTTGAATACATTTTCCACTGCTCTGTATTAAATGTTATAATCTGCTGTTTTTCAATTGTAGTATTCACCCTATCCCCCCCTTTTAACTTGTTACATATATTTCGATTTTTTCTTCTTGAGATACAACGCTATCATAACCGAAACAAACAGGAGCCCCATTATACGGATCAATCATGACACGCGCATCAATATGAAATACTTCTTTTAACACTTCATTTGTAATGATTTCTTCTGGGCTACCAGTTGTAACAATTTCGCCTTCCTTCATTGCAATAATTTCATCTGAAAACCTTGATGCATGGTTAATATCATGTAATACCATAACAACCGTACAATTATGTTCTTTATTTAACTTCTCCACAATTTGTAATACATCTAATTGATGAGACATATCAAGGTATGTAGTTGGCTCATCTAATAGCAACACTTCTGTCTCTTGTGCTAATGCCATCGCTAGCCATACCTTTTGTCTTTGACCGCCTGATAAATTTGCAATTTGTCTCGTTCGAAATTCAGAAGTTTTCGTTATATCTAATGCCCAATCAATCATTTCTTTATCTTTTGTCGTTAACTTATTTACGTTATTGCGATGTGGATAGCGTCCATAAGAAATTAATTCTTCCACTTTAAGTTCACCTGGTGCAATTGGAGTTTGCGGGAGTAAAGCTAACTGCTTCGCAATTTCTTTCGTTGGAATTGTATGTAAATCTTGCCCTTGCAAATATACTTTTCCGCTTTTTTGTTTTAAAATTCTTCCCATCGTTTTTAACAATGTCGATTTACCGCAACCGTTTGGGCCTATAATTGTCGTTACTTTTCCTTCTTGTATTTCCACATTTAAATCGCGAAACACTGTAAGCTTTTCATAACTTGTTTCTAAATTTTTTGCACTTAAAATACTCACTTTTATTCCTCCTCTTACGCTTTCGCCTTATAAAGTAAATATAAGAAATACGGTACACCGACAATAGAAATAACGATTCCAACTGGTAGCTCTACAGGTGTGAAAACTGTTTTCGCAATAAAGTCTGAAGCAATTACAAGAAACATTCCGATTACGCCGCACGTAGGAATTATATACTTATGTTGAATACCGACAAGCCTTTTCGCTATATGCGGTGCCATTAAGCCAATAAAACCGATACTCCCTGAAACAGCAACACATGCGCTCACAAGCCCGATACTACTTAATAGTAAAATCGATTTCTCTCTTTCTACTGAAACACCTAAACTTGTAATACTCGTTTCTTCCAATTGAAATAAATCTAATAAATAAGCTTTCTTTTGTATAAGCGGAATTAAGATAATAAGCCATGGTAACATAGCCACAATATACTTCCAGTTCGCACTATATATGCTTCCAGACACCCACACTGCAGCCATTTCAAAATCAGTTGACTTCATTTTGAGTGATAAATACATAGAAAAGGCTCCAAATCCTGATCCAATTGCAATCCCTGTTAATAAAAGTCGCTGTGAATCTAATTTACCGTTTTTCCAAGAAAACAGATAAATGATGATAGCTGCACCTAATCCGCCTACTAAACCAAACATTGGCATCATCATAATAGAAACCCAGTCTGTGCTTTTTAATTGTCCTTGAAAGAAAAACATAAAAATGACGATCGCTGTTCCTGCTCCGGCATTTACGCCTAAAATACCTGGGTCCGCCAACCCATTTCTCGTAATCCCTTGAATAACGGCACCCGCAACACCAAGGCCTAATCCTACTAATCCAGCAATTATGATGCGCGGAAGGCGAAACTCAAAAATAACTAAATCATGTTCTGGTACTGGATCAATTCTAAACAGTGTTTTAAATACATCTGTAATCGTAATGTCGAACGTACCATTTGTTAAACTAATATAAATAGCACATAGTATTAAAAATATAATAATCCCCATCGTCATTCCGAAACGTTGACTTGAACTTTTAAGCATGTCTCTCTCCTCCTCTAGTACGGATTAAATAAAGGAAGAAAGGAATTCCAATTAAAGAGGTAACGACTCCAATAGGTGTTTCAAATGGATAGTTTACAAATCTACTTAAAACGTCACATAACGCTAAGAAAACGCCACCAATAACTCCTGCACATGGCAAAATCCACTTATAATCTACCCCAATTATAAAGCGGGTAATGTGCGGAATAATTAAACCTACAAAACCAACTTTCCCCACTAAAGCAACTGCTGTTCCTGTTAAAAAGATAACTGATAAAATTGCCATCGCTTTAACTAGTTTTGTACGTTGCCCTAAATTAATAGAAACCTCTTCGCCTAATGAAAGAATGGTAATAGATTTTGATATTAACAGTGCTAAAATTATTCCAATTATCCCAAACGGTATCGTGATTTTAATGATATTAGGATCTACTTGATCTAACTTTGCATTAAACCAAAAACTAACATTTTGAGAAATTTGGAAATACGAAGCCATTGCAGCCGATACACTACTTAAAAATGTTCCAATAACTGTTCCTATAATCGCTAACCTAACTGGTGATAAGCCATTTTGAAGGAGCGAACCAAAACCAAACACGATACCGGCTCCTAGTGCAGAACCAATCATTGAACATAAAACCATACCAATTGATGACATTCCCGGAAGAAAAATCATGCTAAGTGTAATAACAAAGGCAGCACCATCCGTCACACCCATAATAGAAGGGGATGCAAGATAGTTTCTTGTCATCCCCTGCATAAGTGCTCCTGATATGGCTAGAAATGCTCCGACTAAAAGAGCTGCAACTACCCTTGGTAAACGTGAAGTAATAATAATATTATGATTTACATCGCTTGAATCAAAATGAAATAATGCGTTCCACACTGTTTCAGCGTCAATACTTTTTGCCCCATACAAAATCGAAAGTATAACTGTAAATAAGATGAGTATGGGTGCTATACATAATATAGTTACTGGTACTGCATTTGTTTTCTGCATATCATTCAACGCACCTTACTTATTGTATTATTTAGATAAATTTTTCACTGCTTCTTTTAAGAATGCTGTTTTACTCCAAGCTGTACCACCTTGTGCCATTGGGTCTACAACATTTACAAATACTTTCTTTTCTTTCGCAGCGTTCATACTTTGCCAAATTGGATTATTTTCAATGTCTTCTAGCACTTTCGGTTTATTATTTTCACTTGCCTCGTATTGTAAGAAGATATAATCAGGATTAACTTCAGCTAATTTTTCTAAAGAAATTTTTTCTTGTGCTTTTACCGTTTTAAGTTGTTCTGGAGCAGTTAGTCCAAGATCTTTATAAATTACGGGGTTAAAGTATACTCCTTCTGGGTATAGGAATAAGTCATTTGCTCTTAGTCTAATGACAAGTACTTTTTTATCTTTTAACTTATCTCCTAGTTTTGCTTTTGCTTTTTCAGCATCCGAATTGTAGTCTTTAATAATTTTTTCTGCTTTATCTTTTTTACCAGTTAATTCTCCCATTAACTTTAAGTTATCTTCCCAATTTGTTGAAACGTGTGATACCGGGAATGTAGGAGCTACTTTCGTAAACTTTTCAGCTGTTTCTGCTGGGAATTTCGTACTTGATGTAATAACGTCTGGTTTTAATTGAAGTAATGTTTCGAAATTTGGTTCCATTTTCTCACCAACAGATTTCGCACCTTCTAAATCTTTCTCAAGATACTTCGGTAATTTACCACCCACAGTAATGGCACCAACTGGTTTAATTCCAAGTACTGCCGCATCTTCCATTGACTCTAAACTAGCTGTCGCAATTTTATCTACTTTTGCTGGCACTGTATATTCTTTACCTAAATATGTAATTTTTCGCTTTTCATCTTTTTTCGTTTCCGTAGCTTTCGTCTGTTGTTTTTGCTCGCCTGAAGTTTTATCCGTACTATTACATGCCGCTAAACCTACACTTAAAACTGTAACCATCCCTAAAGTAAATAATTTCTTGTTCATCTTTATATGTCTCCTCTCGAATTTTCAAACTATATTCTCAATAAAATTTAACTATATGAAACTTGTCTTACATATATATTTCATTAGATTAATAATTCTATCCAGAACTCATTCTCGTTCACTTCCCCTAAGCTATAATTCTTTTATACCTCATCCATTGATAATTTTTTTCACTGATAATGATTATCGTTACTAAGTATATATTTAATATAGAATTATTTCAAGAATGATTTGAAAAATTTTAACAAACTGAATAAAAAAAGAAGTATCCACCTAATATTAGGGAGATACTTCTTTTTTAGAAATTTATATGTAATTCAACTGGACAATGGTCTGACCCCATTACTTCACTATTAATTTTCGCTTCTGTTATTTGGTCTTTCATTTTTTCCGAAACACAAAAATAATCTAAACGCCATCCAATATTTTTTGCTCTCGCTCCCATCCGATACGACCACCACGAATATGCACCTTCTTGATTAGGATAAAGATAACGATACGTATCAACAAACCCTTCTTCTAAAATACATGTAAATTTCTCTCGTTCCTCATCAGAGAATCCAGGGTTTTTACGATTACTTTTTGGATTTTTTAAATCGATTTCTTTATGAGCAACATTTAAGTCTCCACAAAAAATAACTGGTTTTTTCTCATCTAATCGTTTGATATAGGACCTGAAATCATCTTCCCATTTCATTCTGTAATCTAATCTTTCTAATCCACGTTTTGAATTTGGTGTATACAACGTTATCATGTAAAAATCTTCGAATTCTAAAGTAATAAGTCGCCCTTCTTGGTCATGCTCTTCAATGCCTAAACCATATGTAACTGAAAGCGGTTCTTTTTTCGAAAAAATAGCTGTTCCTGAATATCCTTTTTTCACAGCATAATTCCAGTATGTATAATATCCCTCTAGATTTAAATCAATTTGCCCTTCTTGTAATTTAATCTCTTGTAGACAAAATATATCAGCACTTGATTCCTCAAGATATTCCAAAAATCCACCTTTTGCGATAACTGCTCGCAAACCATTTACATTCCATGAAATTAACTTCACTTTTAGCCCTCCTCTTGATGTTTATTTCCAAATTTCATGCTATCACAAAATAGAAAAACAATCATATTTCCACCTTTGTAATCTTGCTCTTACATTTATGAATACATACATACGCACTTTATTCAGGTTATACTAACTTCAGAGGTGATGTTCTTTGCACAATGAAGGAGTTACATTAACAAATGAGTATTGGCAAGCAATTATTCATAATGATTCTTCCTATGATAGCAAATTCTTTTATGCTGTGAAATCAACTGGAATCTTTTGCAGACCATCATGCAAATCAAGAATACCGAATAGAAACAATGTACGAATTTTTCATCATGCGGAACAAGCATTAAGTGAAAACTTTCGCCCGTGCAAACGTTGTAAGCCAAACGGGATCACTTTGCCTAATGAAGAGTGGGTAGAACAAATTAAAGACTATATCGAAAAGCATTATGACGAATCCTTAACTCTCAACATGCTTGCGGAAATGTGTCACGGTAGCCCTTTTCATTTGCAGCGTACTTTCAAAAAAATAATAGGGCTAACTCCTATAGAATATATACAACAATTCAGGGTTCTTAAAGCAACCGAATACCTTTTACACACAAATCAATCTATTAAAGAAATTAGTACTGCTGTCGGGATAGAAAACCCAGAGTATTTCGCAACTTTATTTAAAAAGAAAGCCGGATTTACTCCTACTGAATATCGAAAAAAGAACGAAATGAAAGAGGGATACGATAATGAATTCCTACAAAAATAATTATATATATTGGACGCTACTTACACATAAGAATTGGCGATTTCATATTGCTGCAACTGAAAATGGACTATGTTTCATTGGATCACAAGATGAAAACTTTGAAGAATTAAATATATGGGCTAGAAAAAAACTGCCCCAACATATATTGATCCATAGTCCAGATTACTTGCAAATATATACGAAAGAAGTTATCGAGTATTTAGAAAACAAGCGAGAAACTTTTACATTCCCTATCGATGCTTATGGAACTAATTTTCAATTATCTGTTTGGAATACGGTACGTGAAATTCCTTATGGAAAGACATATTCTTATACAGAAATTGCTGAAAGAATTCAAAAACCTACAGCTGTGCGCGCCGTTGCTTCCGCTATTGCTGCTAACCCTCTTCTTATTACAATTCCTTGTCACCGCGTTATTGGGAAGAGTGGGAAACTAACCGGATTTAGGGGTGGATTAGACATGAAGAAAAAATTGCTTGCATTAGAAAAATTGCAGGTGGAATTCATATGACAGCAGAATATAATAGCGCATTATCTGTAGCAGTTCCGAAAGAATTTTGTTTCCAAGAAAATTTACGCTATCTATCACGTTCGAACAATGAATGTATGTTCCATATTGAAGACAACAAAATTTATAAAGTTATCCCTGTTCAAGATGTAAATCCTTTAGTTGAAATTAGTTTGAATACTGATGGCAATATTCAAATACGTTGTTTAGAAGAATCATATACATCTGAAAAATCGATACGTGAGGCTGTAGCCAACTATGTAAAAGAATGGTTTGATTTAACTACTGATTTAGCCCCTTTTTATACATTAGCTAAACATGATTTACTCCTTCAAGGACCAATTGAACAATATTATGGCCTTCGTAATTTAGGTATTCCAGACTTATTTGAGGCACTTTCCTGGGGAATTATCGGTCAACAAATTAACCTAGCATATGCTTATACACTAAAAAGAAGATTAGTTGAGCAATTTGGAAGTTATGTAGAATGGGACGGTAGAAAACATTGGATTTTCCCATCACCTGAAACAATTGCAAATCTACATCTAGAAGATCTCCAACAATTAAAAATGACGACTAGAAAATGTGAATATTTAATCGGTATTGCGAAGCTTATTACAGAGAGAAAACTGTCAAAAGAGGAGTTACTACAAACACAAAATATAAAAATTGCTGAAAAACAGTTAACTGCTATCCATGGTATCGGCCCATGGACTGCCAACTATGTTTTAATGCGTTGTTTAAGATTTCCTTCAGCTTTTCCAATTGATGATGTTGGTCTGCATAATGCAATTAAATTTATAATAGGCTCCGAAAATAAACCGACTAAAAATGAAATAAAAGATTTTGCAGCAAACTGGGCTAATTGGGAGTCTTATGCGACTTTTTATTTGTGGCGAGTACTATATTAAAAGAACCAAGTAGCACATTCGTACTACTTGGTTCTTTTTTAAGCTTGCTCCTCAAAACGTCTTGCAATTTCTACAATAACTTGAACAGCTTTTTCCATAGTATCTACCGAAACATACTCAAATTTACCGTGATAGTTTTCACCACCAGTGAAAATATTCGGCGTCGGTAATCCCATATATGATAATTGTGATCCATCTGTACCTCCGCGAATCGGGTGAATATTTGGTTCAATATCTAAACTTTTCATTGCTTCATATGCAATATCAACAATTTCTCTTACCGGTTCAATTTTTTCCAGCATGTTATAGTATTGATCATTCATTTCTAAAACGACTGCATCTTCGCCATACTTTTCTTGCATATTCTTCACAATATTTTTAACGTTATTTTTACGCGCTTCAAAATTTTCACGATCAAAGTCTCGAATAATATAATACGCTTTACTTTGCTCAACATCACCATTTAAAGAAAGTAAGTGATAGAATCCTTCATAGCCTTCTGTATATTCTGGTGCCTCTTCTACTGATAAATACCCGTTAAACTCCATAGCCAGTTTAGTTGCATTGCGCATTTTATTTTTCGCTGTTCCAGGATGTGTATTCGTTCCGTTAAACGTTAACTTAGCACCTGCAGCATTAAAACTTTCATACTCTAAACCACCTAATGGACCTCCATCCATCGTATAAGCGAATGATGCACCAAACGCCGCTACATCAAAATGCGCTGGCCCACGACCAATTTCTTCATCCGGTGTAAATGCTACTCTTATTTTCCCGTGCTTAATTTGCGGATTATGTATTAAATAGTTCATTGCAACCATAATTTCTGTAAGACCAGCTTTATCATCTGCTCCTAGAAGTGTTGTACCATCAGTTGTAATAATGGTATGTCCTTTATATGATGGTAATTCTGGGAACTGCTCTGGTGTTAGCACAACATTTAGTTCTTCATTTAACGTAATTGCATTACCATCAAAATTTTCATGAATTTGTGGTTTGACGTTTTTCCCCGTAAAGTCTGTTGCCGTATCTAAATGAGCTAAAAATCCGATTACAGGAACATCCTTGTCCGTATTAGCTGGAAGTGTTGCCATTACATAGCCATTATCATCCATCGTTACTTCTGTTAACCCAATTTCTTTTAGCTCTTCCACTAATAACTTACCAAACTCAATTTGTCCTGGTGTTGTTGGTACTGTATTGCTTTCTTCATTTGATTGCGTATCAATTTTTACATATCTCGTAAATCTTTCAATAAGTTCTTGTTTCAAGTTCATTCACTCCCTTTTATGTTTCTCTCTCCATTATAATCCTTAAAACGAAATATTTTAACTTTTTTGACTGTGAAGATGTATATTTCATTTGCATTGTTAACACATTTAAACGAATGATAAAAAGACATAATATTTGTACATTAAAACCGGAACAGGTAACATACATAATTATAAAATATGGGAGGTTTTAAAGATGAGGCTAACTCTCTTTCGCTATTTTCTTTTTTTCTTAGGATTAATTTTCTTTGGCCTTGGAAACGCTCTTGCAGTCAAAGTTAAATTTCTAGGCTTGCACCCTTGGGAAGTTTTAAATATGGCTCTCTACCAAAAGTTTGGATGGACCATCGGTACGTGGAGTGTCATATGTGGGTTATGTCTCGTTCTAATATCTTTACTAGTAGATCGAAAATATATAAATGTGGGTACATTTTTGAATGCACTACTTATCGGTCCCATTATGGACTTTTTCTTACAATCAAACATGCTTCCAGACGCTAGTAATTATTTATGGATAAACTTACTCATTTTATTTTCTGGTATTGCCATTACAGGTATCGGGGGAGGTATGTACGTTGCGGCTGGGATTGGCGCTGGCCCCCGTGATGGATTCATGCTTACTATTTCCGACAAAACAGGACTTTCTATTAGCCGTGCTAGAATCATAGTAGAATGTATTGTACTAGTTATTGGATTTATGCTAGGAGGTCCTGTTTTCATCGTAACTTTTCTGTACACCTTTATTCAAAGTCCAATCTTTCAGCAAGCATTTAAGATGTTTCAAACACTTTTACATACTTTACATAACAAAAAGAAAATTAGTGAACATATTTAAAGTACAGCTTAATACAAATAAATTCACCCTATTTACGACTCTCACCGCAAATAGGGTGTTTCTGTTTTTATCTCGCAATTTAAGAATATATACTACTCATTTACAATAAAAGTATATACATCATCATGAATACAGCCATTTACTTTAATCACATACTTCCCAGGTTTATTAAAACTAATTGTGTATTTATTTAACTGAATTGCTTCTTTATCTCCAGAAAGAATATCAATGCTTCTGCCACTTAATACATACAATTCACTTAGGTTCATCGTTACATCAATTGTATTAAAATTTTCCACTTTCACTTGCTGTGCTTCCGCAACGCTTACACTTGGTTCTAAAAACAGTAGTCCACTTAATCCAATTGTCCCCGCCAAAGCAACTCCCGCAAACTTTTTAATCTGTTTCATTACAATGACCTCCTTATAGATTTTGCGTAAAGGTGATGTCCCCCCTTACACCACAAAGCCTATATGTAATGAAATGAAAAGTAAACGGGGACTGTAAGACAAAATTCTACATCTTTTTCTCCTATTGAATATAAATCCAACGTTTGGAGTTTTGACATATTTAAAATTGTTTCCCTAAACCAATTTCCCCATAATTTATTCAAATACTGAATAATTACTTATTGATTTAACATTCTAAAAATAGTTGATAAAGATGCTTTCTATTCAAAAAAAGACTTTGCTATAAAAGTAACTTTTACAACAAAATCCATGCACCTAATTTTATTCCGCTTTCCATAATCTCTCTACATTCATTAATTGTTCTTCTTTAAACTCCATCTTATATATATCCGGTTTTGACGTATTCATTAAAAATTCAAAACCATATTGTTTATCAAAATAGTTCATCATTACTGTCATGACAAGCCCATGTGTACCAATTACAATTTTGTGTCCTTGAAAATCCATTAAGATTTCTTTTAATACTTTCACTACTCTTCTCTGGCAATCTGCATACGACTCTCCTTCCGTTCTTGCAAAATCCGGATTAGAGAACATCTTCTGTACAAGTGGATACACCTCTTTGTCTGATATAACCTGATCCTCACTTAAAAACATACACTCTTTAAGATTTTCATATACTACTATTTCTTTTTCATGGAAATTAGCTGACTCCTCTATCGTTAACATAGCCCGATTATAGGGACTGGAAATAAAAGTATCAATTCTCTCCGCTTTTAATATATCATTTACTCTACGGGCATCCATATGTCCCTTCTCAGTTAACCCGCGCATTCTTTCATTTCCTTCTAGTTTTAGTGATTCACCATGTCTAACCATATAAATATATGTGCTCATAATTTCTCCTTAAAATTGTTTATTAGTTAATAAATCACGTTCATTTATCCCATTTCAACACTTAAGCGTAATACTAAAATACTTTATAAAACGTGCTGATTTGTTCGTCTAATCCATTCTCCTACTAAACTTTCAAATAATTCAGGTTGTTCAATTTGCAAATTATGCCCTGCCATATCTAACACTGCTAATGTTGCCCTTGGATATTCTTCAATAATTTCTATAATATTTTGATAACCTACTGATATATCTTGTCTTCCAGTCAGTAAAAGAACGGGCTTTTCATATTTTTCACGCTGAAAATCCATAGTAAGAGAGTAATTCTTTTGCAACCTTTCAATAAATTCATAATTAGCAACATCTAACCCAGGCTTAATTTCTTCTTTAAATCGCGTATATGTATATTGATTTGCTATTACAGCTAACTCACAAAATTCCTCTCTTTCCGTGGAAGTAAGCGTATTTAAAAATTCCTCATCTTGTACAATTACCTGTTTATCTGGAAGAATCCTTTTTTCTGGCTCCGCTACAACAACAGGACATACTAATAGTAATCCGCTAACTCTCTCAAACATCTTTGTAAGTATACCTTTGGCTAAATAGCCTCCATATGATTCTCCTATTAATAAAAATTTTTCAGTAGAAATGATTTCCTCAATAAATGTGATAAGCACTTCTACTATACGATCTGAACTATTTACCCAATTTGGAGCATTCGATTTTCCCATACCAGGTAAATCAATATATATTCGCTTATAACCTTCATATTTCTGAAATACTGATTCCATACATTTCATCATTAACCTATGGTCAGGAGAGCAGCCATGTATGATAATGACCGGTTTACCCTCTCCCACAATTTCATAGTATATTTCTGCATCTTTAATTCGATATATCATAAGAAACCCTCCCTATTTAGTGGCAATACTATCTACTCTGTAAGAATACACGTTCTTATTTTACATCCTTTCTCAACATTTTCACAAATGTTAATTTTCAGATTTTAAAAAATAAAAATCTCATATAAAAAAAGATCCTCATCATTTTATATGCAATTTTGCATCTCCACTTACAAATCACTAAAAAAACTTTACAATTCAAAGGATGACTAAATATACAATTTCTATTTAAAGTCTTGATACCGTCTATACTATCAACCGAAATATTTTTTCAACTTTAAGAATACTTATACTCTTTAACACTTTCCTTATAAACATGATTTTTATAAGGAAATCTGATACAATTCTTAAATAATATTATTATGTATAGATATAACGAACATAGTGCATAATTAAAGAAGGTGATTTCATTGGAATTAAATAAAAATTTGCAATTATGTATATTAATCGGAACATTAATATGCTATTCAATCTATTTTATGTTTTTCTATCTGTTCCCTACTCATTTTTCAAATTCAGATGTACGCTTCGCTTCACTTATCGTCGAAGCCATTACATTTGTATCACTGATCTACTCTATATATTCTAAAAAAGTCAGTTCAAATCCGTTTTGGATATGTATTACAATAGCAATTGGTAGTTTTTTATTAGGGAAAATAGTATATACATATCAAGATAGCTTCTTCGAAATTCCAATAGATCGTTTTACTATTTCTGATGTATTTTACATGTTTTTTCTACTTTTCTGTCTTATCGCTTTCTCCTATAAAATTTTAAAGGAATGCAATAAATGGGAAAAAGCATTCTTTATTTGTGATATATGCATAGTGCTTACTTCCATATTCACATTAGAATGGTATTTATTTAATCAGCCAAATTTAAATATATTCGCTCTTTCACTAGGAGATGTTTTCCTTTCATTTTTATACCCAATTGCAGATTTATTATTTCTACTGCTAGGCGTTAGTCTCTTTTTCCGTCCAACAATTTTTAATTCCAAACGGAAAATTTATATCTTTATTTTTGTATTAATAAGTTCTGCAACTTTTAACTATATTTATTTTTACTTAAATAACCACTTATCAACTGAAACGATAACATTATTACGTCTTTTATATAGAATACCTATATTACTTATTGCAATAGCTGGCTCTATTTCAGAAGATCATAATAGCCATAAAAATTATTTCATTGTAAACCCTATAATAGGGAAAAAAGCTTTAGTTGTATTTCCCTATCTTGCTGTTGCAATACTAATCGGGTTTACATTAAAAGAACAAACATCATCTTCAACTCTCATTACAGGAAATTGTATTACTTTTATTTTCGTACTCATTCGTCATTCTATCGTACGTATGCAAAACAACTCCTTAACAAAACGTTTGCAGGCATTTAATGCCCAACTAGAAGAAAAAGTTACTGTACGGACGTCTGATTTAGTTCATAAATCAGAGGCTCTTTCTCAAAAACAACAAAAGTTTAAATCATTATATGAATATCATCCTGACCCTATTTTCACCATTGATTTAAACGGAACATTCTTAAATGTAAATAAGGCTGGGAGTGTACTACTTGGGGCACCAACGGATGAGTTACTAGGTGAAACTTGTTTTTCGATCATTTTAGATGAAGATAAGCATAAGCTAGCATTGGCATTAGAAAAAGTGAAACAACAAGAATCGGCATTCTTACAACTTAGTTCTCAATATAAAGATGGCTTTACTTATTTTTTATACGTTACAATCATTCCTATTATAATAGACGGACAAATTTCAGGAAGCTATATTATGGTGAAAGATATTACTGCACTAAAAAAACAGCAAGAAGAAATAAAATATTTAGCATTCCATGACACTGTAACGAAAATTGGGAACCGTGCCTTTTTCCATAAGAAATTAAAGAGAGTTATAAAAAATGCTAAAATAACAGAAAGCGAGTTTGCATTATTATATTTAGATTTAGATCGCTTTAAAGCAATTAACGATACACTTGGACATTCATCAGGAGATTACATATTAGAAGAAGTAGCAAAGCGATTCCAATCATGTCTTCCATCACATACTCATCTTTCAAGAATCGGTGGCGATGAATTTACAATCATAATTGAGAACTATACTGACGAAGATTACTTATTCCAATTATGTAACCAATTATTTGAATGCATGAAAAAGTCATTTATCATACATGAGCATAAATTAACTTTATCACTGAGTATCGGCATCGCTATTTATCCACATTCCGGAATCGATACCGCTACACTTCTGAAAAACGCTAATGTTGCAATGTATGATGCAAAAGCAAAAGAGCTTAACTCTGTCTCTATTTATGACGATGTAATCGCTAAAAAAATTGAAAGACGATTACGATTAGAAAAAGATTTACCAAACGCACTACAAAATGAAGAATTGTTCCTTTTGTATCAACCTCAAGTTGATAGTGAATCTAATAAAATTATCGGTGCAGAAGCTTTAATTAGGTGGAATCATCCTGAATTAGGTATTATTTCTCCATACGAGTTTATTCCGATTGCAGAAGAAACACTACAAATTATTTCAATAGGAAAATGGACATTAGAGCAGGCTTGCAAGCAAATGAAACGTTGGCACGCACTCGGATACTCACATTTAAAAATAGGTGTAAATTTATCTGCTAAAGAATTTGAACAAGAGGATTTTGTAAAATCTATTTCTTCTACTTTAACAAATACAGGTTTACCAGCAAGCTCTCTTGATCTTGAATTAACAGAGCGAATTGCAATGATGGATGAGCGAGAAACATTGATAAAACTACGTACACTAAAAAGTTTAGGGATTCACATTTCAATCGACGACTTTGGTACAGGTTATTCTTCACTAGCCTACTTACCTTTGTATCCAATTGATACGTTAAAAATCCCGAGAGAATTTATTACAATGTCTGAAACATGTGATGATGGAATGGAAATTATTAAAACGATCATCACATTAGCAAATACATTAGGAATGTCTGTCATTGCTGAAGGTGTAGAAACGAAAGAGCACGTAAATTTCCTTCAAAAAAATAAATGTCAGTTTATTCAAGGTTATTATTACAGTAAACCTATTCATATTAATGCATTTACTGAGCTATTAGAAAACGGTATTCGCCCATAGTACATGGCTAATTGGAATAAATAATAATGAATTTGAACAAATATAGTAAAAAGGAAAGAAGATACCTTCTTTCCTTTTGTTTTTCTATTTACATTTCTATTACTTCACCACTTCATTTATTATATCTATTAAATGATGAATCCCCTCATCATTTGTTTTCTTATATCCATTCATGTTTTGAATATATTTCTCCTTATTTGTATACAACTTATTTACTGCATGTATAAATGTATTCGTACTTACTCTGTCTTGGAGTATAACTTCCGCATATCCTTGCCGTGAAAAATATTCAGCATTTAAAACTTGATCTCCCCTACTGGAACTGTTAGTTAACGGGATAAGCAACATCGGTTTCTTTAAAAATAACAATTCAGAAATAGCAGTAGAACCCGCTCTTGAAACTACAACACTTGCCATATTTAGTATATGCGGCAACTCATCGCCTATATATTCAAATTGCATATACCCCTCCATGCCAATAGATTGGTCTACCTTCCCTTTACCACATATATGAATAATATTAAAGTTTAATAGTATTGTATCTAAACATTCCCTTACCATATCATTTATCCACTTAGCGCCTTGACTCCCACCCATAATTAATAATACTGGTTTATCTTGCTGAAATTCACAATATCTTCTTCCTCTTAATACGTTACCCTTCTCAATTTCTTCCCTTACAATTGGTCCTACATAAACCTTCTTCTCATTACTTACATTTTCTCCTGTCTGAGGAAATGTTGTGCATAGCTTTGTAGCAAAAGGTAATGCTATTTTATTGGCAAGTCCTAATGTGCTATCTGGTTCACGTATAATGATAGGCACACGATTTAACCATGCTCCTATAGCTACAGGAACTGAAACAAATCCTCCTGCTGAAAAGATAACGTCAGGCTTTGTTTTCTTAATTAATTTATAACTTTGTAAACAACCTCGTATAATTTTAAAAGGATCTTTAAAATTTTCCCAATCCCAATATCTCCTAAGCTTGCCCGTTGAAACACTATTGTATTTAACATTTTGCACTAATGATTTTTCAATTCCATTTTTGGATCCAATATACTCGACTCTCCATCCTCGCTCTATAAATTTAGGAATTAATACAATATTAATCATAACGTGTCCGGCTGTACCGCCCCCAGTAAAAAGAATCGTTTTGCTCATAACTTATACCCACCTTTATTATTAAAAATCTAGCTTTATATTTACCTTTTAAATGTAAATAAACTTATTATTTTTTATATAAATCTTTAACTCCACCTCTATATCTTGTAAAAGATCTTTAATGAGTTCATAAAAATCATTTCCATACTCACTACACTCGTATTGAGCAAAGATTTGAATCACATATCTAGTTTCCGTCTCTAATGCTGACTTTATTTGATTAACCCTTTTTTCTTCTACATACGCTTGATATTTATGTATTGCCTCATAAAGACGCAATACATGAGCTTCTTCATCTCTCCAATCCAACGTATCAACAATTGAAAGAAATAGCGTATTTTGATTATCTATTACTTCATAACCATTCATATATTTCTTACACCCTTTTTTGTTTTTCATTGAATGCAGATGTCACTACACTTCGCATACTCAAGTACATCTTTTAATGATTGATGAAATTCAATTTCTGGAATCCAACCTAACTTTTTTATTTCCTCTATTGCTAAACTCTCATTTGAGTCGCTCCCTCTTTTCTCTGTTTCCTCTATAAAAAAATTTAGCTGTGTTAATTCTTTATATTGTTCTAGTACATTTAATAAAGATCGTTTTACTCCTGATCCGATATTATATTGTTTTCCATTTATTCCATCTCGTAATAACACATGATACGCTTTAATCGCATCACGTACATCTAGAAAATCTCTACTATCTTTCAAACTGTTTACTTCAATAATGGCTTTACTTCTACCTGATTCTATATCTATCATTTTCTTTGCGAGAATCGAACAAATGCCATTCGATTCCCCTGGACCAATTAAATTTGAGGGCTTTGCAATGATAATATTTGAATCCATTAATCCTCCCCAAGCCTCTGCAATAATGACTTGCATCGTTTTACTTAAACTATATGGATTTGAAATTTTTATTTCGTTCATACTATCTGCTTGCAAAGCCGATCCTATAACTAATGTTCTACAATGCGAGGCTTCTTGCTTAATTGCTTCTAATAAATATAACGTTCCTATTACGTTAATCTCTATATATTCAAGAGCAGCTGTCCAAGATTCTATAACTGAATTCCTTCCTGCTAAATGCAATACGTAGTCTGGCTTTATTTGTTTCATTACCTTCATTACTTCGCTCTTATTAGTTAAATTACAGATAATACCATTTCTAATTTTTTCTCTATGTGCACGATTTTGAAACATAGGAATTACATGAAAGCCCTGCTCTAAAAAATATTGGCAAGCATGACGTCCTGTGAAACCATTTGCACCAGTTATTAAAAGGCTCGCATTTTTTTTCATCGTAAAAACCCTCCTTTTAATAACATTTGTTTCACCTCATGTTTTGCAAGTAAGTCTTGTTGAGAACTAAAACTCTTTACATCCACAAGCGGATAGCTAGCATAATATTCTTGAAGCCCTTCTATAGGAATAGTCGGTAGTACTACAAAATAATTTTGATCAAAACTTATACTTGTTTTACTCTCTACCTCAGATAAAAGCATTTCACTTAATTTTTCACCCGGTCTTATCCCTACCTCTTTTACCTTAACGTTTTCTTTTCCTGAATATTCAATCAATACTTCTGCTAAATCTGTTATTTTACATGCCGGCATTTTCATAACAAAGATTTCCCCGCCTCTACCTTGATATACGGCTTTAAATAACAATCCAACAGCATCTTCAACTGTTAAGAAAAATCTAGTCATATTCGCATCGGTAATCCCTACTTGTGAAGATTTTTTAATTTGTTGTTTAAAAAGCGGTACTACACTTCCACTCGTCCCTAAAACATTTCCACCACGAACACAAATGAATTTTGTTTTCTTCGTTTGCACATTCGCATGAACCATTAACTTTTCACCAATTGCTTTTGTCATCCCATACGTATTTGATGGATCGGCTGCTTTATCCGTTGAAACATATATAACTTTCTCCACTTGCATCTGTATAGCTGCTTCAATTACATTTTGCGTACCATGTATATTGGTTTTTATAGCTTCATAAGGATAATACTCACATACTGGAACGTGTTTTAAAGCTGCAAGATGGAAAACATAATGTACGCCTTGGCATGCATAGACTAGTTGATCCTTGTCACGAATATCTCCAATAATAAATTTTAATCTATCATCATTTATAAACTGTTGCTGCATTTCAAACTGAACCGTTTCATTTCTTGAAAAAATCCTAATTTCTTTCGGTGATTTTTCTAATAGTTGTTTTATAAGTTCATGTCCCCACGAACCTGTACCACCAGTAATTAAAATTATTTTATTTAGCATTCCTTTTCCTCCTACCAAACACTTCAATTAAAATTGTATTTATAAAATTTATTGAATTATTTTCAATTGATTCAAATCATAATCGTCGTTTGTTACATTTAATTGACAAAATAAAAAAACAGAAACTATTAAACATAGTTTCTGTTTTTCATTTCACCTTACAACAGCAAATTTTTTTATACTGTTTGCATGATAACTACATTCCTTGTAAAAAAACACCGCTCATTTATTTCTTATACTCGTAATAAAATAAATAGAATGATTCATAGCCAATAATCATGTTTAAATTTATAAAAAAAGGGAGGTAACGGAATGTACCGAAGCAATTCAAATCATACATATAACGGACTTTCCAAAGCACTGCCTCTCTCTCTATTCGATGTAAAGAATGAATTAAAACAAAAAAGCAAGATCATGCCTTCTGGCACGATTTATAAATTAACGAAAGAAGAGCAACTCATCATCAACAAAATAAAAATACAAACAGAACAGCTAAATAAAAATAATGTTACAAGAACACGCGCATACTACCAATTTTACATTCAATATCCAGAAATACATTGGGCACTACTTGGGCATATGGTATCACGTAACGGCGGTTGGAATATGACTGATTTAAAGGGTGATTTATATACGAGAATTTTATCAGAGAAAGATCAACTCATATTTTTTTCTTTTTTAGAAAGAGGGAATTGGCTCATTTTCCAAGATGTATATCCTCAATTTTTGCTTTACGAACAAAGTGTAAAAAGATCACAAAAGCTATTTCACCTTCTCCCTCGCCTAAACGTTTCTACATTTATGGAAACGATGTGGAACGATTTTTGGAAAACAGGTAATAAAAAAACATTAGCGATTGCAACTATTATTAATGAACAAAACTACTTAGAAAAAAGAGTGATTCAAAATGTACACTTTCAAAAGACTGTACTAAATAGTATTGGATTTAAACTCTTTGATTTTTTTCAGTTTAATCATATCCTTTTCCCATTCTACGAAAATGATAAGAGACAAAAAGTATTACTATTTGGTGATACAATGAAACATTTCACTTCCTTACATGAACGAATCTTAATCGGAAAAAGGTTGTATTCATTATTATTTCGGGATACACATGTTTTATCTCAAATAATTAGCTGGGCTCAACACCATCCGCATACAGGATCAAGGAAAGATTACTGGCCTCATTTATTTTCAAGTGTAAATGAATCTTTTTCCCGTGAGTTTTATAAGCGCCGAATAAAGAAATGCCAGTTACGTAGCGGCGCTTATCGTATATACAGCCCTGAGCTCATCTATGCATGGCGAGATATGAAACATGAAGAAGGTGACAGCGAAGATTGGTTTACCGATTGGCAAGTTGTAAATTACTTAGTTGATAAGGAGGAAAATATACATGGACAAATTACAGAAGACTACTGCAAAACACTCGAAAAAATTGAACTCGCAATTCTCGCGAAGAAAAACGTCCTCCTTAGAGAAGAAGAATGATTTTCTAGCATTAATAGTTACAATCTTTCTCTCTTCTATTATTGGAACTTGCTTAGATGCTTTTTTTGTTCATAAACAAATATATTCCTTTCCGGCTAGGCCCTTCTCATCCACATTTTCGGTTAATATAGCTTTCACATTGTTCGTACTGCCGATTTCAACCATTATCTTTATACACATTTCAAAAAAATTATCTAAAGTTTCTAGAATTCTATTTATTATTTCAATTGGTATTTGCGCTAGCCTTTTTGAACAAATTGCTGAAAGTTTAGGTTTATTTGTACATAGTACAAATTGGAACCATACATATTCTTTATTTGGTTATATGATTTTTCATTCTTTTATTTGGAACGTATATAACTGGATAAAAAAATAAAGAGGCCATTATAGGTCTCTTCTTAAGCATACTCTTCCGTTATTGCTAATGGTGCCAATGTTTGAAGGCTTTTAGAGCGTAAACGATAGGCAACGATTTTTTTCTTATATTGCTTAATGACATCAACATGTTCCTCATAGCTATATAGAGAAAATCTAATCTCTTTATTCCCTTTCTTCGTATCAATGACTATTGGTGTCCCTTCTCCGTGCGGCGGGAAATAATGTTTATCTAAAAACAAAGCCTCATTAAATTCATGAATAACATGTAGTTTCATTTCTCCCTCTAAATTTTTTCCATCTATCGATATAGAAGTATTTTCCGCCTCAAGCTTTTGATGCAATTCAAATTTACTAATAATTGATTCTACAACAGAAGTGGGCATGCTAGAAACTAATACTTTAATAGCTCCAAAAACAAATAATGTAACTATAAACCATGTTGTCATTGTTATCATCTCCATTACATTTAAAAAATAAATTTCGTTCCATACGGTATTAGTATACTAATGAGTATTCCAGTTACAATCATCGTTACCGAACCGATAGTCGCTTCTTTCTCGCCTTCCTTCACTAAACGGCTCACACCAATAATATGTGATGCACAGCCCATTCCAACTCCTTTTCCAATCGTACTTGTTATACTACAAAGCTTAAGTACTGTTGGTCCGATAATAGCACCTGTTATTCCTGCAACAACTACAAAACTAGAAGTCATAGATGGAATACCTCCAATTTGATCCGCTAATGAAAGAGCAATAGGCATCGTTGCTAATTGTGGTAGAGTAGTTAATATAAGTTCCTTATCTATATTTAAAATCCCACCAATCACTACATTCATACTCGTTACAGCCACTATACCTATCACTACACCGATAAGTATCGATAAAAAATTTTTCATAAGTATCTTTCGCTCTTTAAATAGAGGTATGGCCAATGCTACAATTGCAGGGCTCAATAAGCTTGAAAGAATGTCTCCCCCATTTTCCCTATACTCATGATGAGAAATACCAAAAATCAAAAATAAACAAATCATAATTGCCGTAACTGTTAACACCGGTAACGTAAATGCAAACGTAAATTTTTTATATAACTTTGTCGCCAAGAAATAAATTGCTACAGTAATAATAATTAAGACCATTTGAATCGTGCACCTTGTCGATTTTATTTTTTTGATGTTACTAATAATTGACTTATATACCCTGAAACAATCAAAGTTACTACAGTACTTGCAACTACTAAAAGGAATATAATACTCCCCTTATTTAAAAGAAAAGACCCGTATTCCATCAGCCCTGTTGTCGAAGGGATTAAAAATAACGGTAAAAATACGATTAACTTTTCGGCACCTAACTCAAACCATTTTAACGGTAAAACGCGAGTGGAAAGGAGCAGGAACAGCATTAACATCCCTATTAAACTTCCCGGTATTGATAGATGGAATATTTCCTGAATCCACGTACCCACTAAGCTAAATATATATAGCACGCCTACTTGAAGTAAAAGCGTCACGTACTTCATTTCTTTCCCTCATTTCACTATCACACATCCATATTATGAAATCTCATTTAGCGTGTCGGCAAACCGTTTAATTCCAAGTTGAATTTGTTCTATATTCGCTCTACCAAACGTAAATCGTATATATTCATTTTTCGAACCTAAAACACTGCCCGGAACAAATGCGACACCATTCCGTATAGATTCACCTAATAAGTGATATTCATCAAACTTTCCTTTCACTTTACACCATACATGTATTCCACCCTCTGGCACGAAACATTCAACTTGGTCTCCCAATGTTCCTTCAAGCTCTGCAATTAATTCATCTCTTCTTTGCTTCAATTGTCCACGAAGTATCGTAATATGTGTATGAAAATCCTTTGATTCTAAAAATTGATTTGCTACCCACTGCGTAAATACACTATGGCCAAAATCAACTTGTTGCTTTGCATCTGCTAAACGCTCAATTACGCGTGTAGGACCAATTATCCATCCAATACGTAATCCTGATGCAACAATTTTTGATAATGAACTTATATAAAGAACATTTCCATTTTGGTCCATTGATTTTAATGTCGGGTTCACTTCTCCATTAAAAGAAATTAAACTATACGGATCATCTTCTACAATTGGTATACCGAACTCAGAAGACAGTTCTAAAATCTTTTTACGTCTCGCTAATGAAAGCACAGTACCTGTTGGATTTTGATAATCTGGATTCAAAAAGACCATACGAATACGATGCTTTTTGTGCAAATCGATTAAGTCATCTGGATTCATTCCATGCTCATCAACAGGTAAATGAAATATGTTTAAACCGGCCGATTTAAACATTGGAAGTGAAAAACAATATGAAGGATCTTCAATCGCAATCGCATCGCCAGGTTTTAATAAACATTGAACGATAAGATTAAGCGCCTGTTGTGCTCCAGACGTAATAAGAATAGAGCTTGAATCTGCTTCAATTTGTT
Source organism: Bacillus sp. L_1B0_5 (assembly GCF_000836715.1). Classification (NCBI taxonomy): domain Bacteria; kingdom Bacillati; phylum Bacillota; class Bacilli; order Caryophanales; family Bacillaceae; genus Bacillus; species Bacillus sp. L_1B0_5. Next base: position 46,123 of record NZ_JXIS01000040.1, read on the forward strand.
TATATTGCTGAACATGTGCTGCAATTGTTTTTCTCAACATCTCATTTCCAAGTGGATGGTCATAGCCGAGATTTTCCATAAATGTTTTCTCCGCCAAAATTGTTCGAAATCTATCACTCGGAATTAATTCTGGTGACAGTTCACCACTCGCTAAATTAATTAAATCATCTTTTTGTGTTTCCGTTCGAATTTGTTGAACGAGTGGTACGTTAGGTAAGAACGATCCATCCTCTACGTACCTACCCCAGTTCGGTATTCGTTTATGTGAGACACCCCATATGTCTGTATTAACCCGTGTTCCGCTTCCCTTTTGCCGTTCTACTACTCCAAGTGATTTTAATTCTTCATACGCAGCTACTATTGTACTCCGGTTCACCTCTAATTCCTTTGCCAATATACGCTCAGAAGGTAACTTACTATCAGAAGGAAATTCACCTGAAGAAATGCCTCTTTCAATATAATCAGCAATTTGTTTATATACAGGTGTCTTATCTGCACGATTTGGTTTCCATTCCATCTAGTTCCCTCCTTTCAAAACGAACTATCCTCATTTTTTACTAACAGTATTCACCGTAAAAATAGTATTAATTAGTCACATTTTCTTATCCGTAAATGGACATATCCAAAATGGTTCTCTTTCTGATTACTCAATAGCTTCTGAAATTCCAACTTCATACTCTCATTTCCAGTTCTTTTACAAACTATCAAATCATTACCGCATACCATGTTACCCCAACTAGTAGAACAAAAAGAAGAAGAATATAGATTGCAGATAAGTTTTTCACATTTCTTTTTGTAGACTTACCGTAATTCTCCTCCACGTTTCTTGCAACTAGTACAGTCCCAAATAGCGATACAATTACAATAATAACGACTAGTGAAATTGCAAAACTCATTGTCTTTTCACCTCTCTAAGACCCATCTATTTTAATTAAAGAACTTACATAAAAACCTTCCTCTTTAAAACGTTGATAACATACTACCTTTCTTCTCTTATCATAATAGATGTTTGCAAAAAGCGGACCAACCACTTTCGTGTTTTTTTGCTCATCCACTTCAAAAATAAAAAGCAACTGATCACTTAGGACCAGTTGCTTTTTTACACGATAATTTTTCATTTAAAATTAATTCGATTTAAAAGTTTCGCCTTTTCATAATGAAACATCGACTGAGATAACTCGAAAATTGTTCCATTTACAAGATACACTGTATTTTCAATAAGAAGCGCCGGATCACCTTCATTTAATTCTAAAAGCTGTGCATTTTCTTTATTTACTTTTTCACAACTAATAACTTTATCAGCAAAACCAATATTTAATCGTAAATCTTCAATGAAATAACTGTATACAGAGCTTAATGCTATTTCTTCGTTCAAATATGGAATAATATCCTTTTTGAAATAACTTATTTCAATAGAGAATGGTTTAGCATCTACAATTCTTAAGCGCTTCAAAAAATACAACCTAGTTCCAGTTTCGCATTGCATCCGCTTTGCTATCTCTTCGTCCGCATCTATTACTTCAAGCTCTAACACTTTCGTTTCAATATTTTGTGAAACAAGATTTTTCGTTAATCCACGTAAACTTCCTAAATTAATGTAATCTGTTACAGAAGTTTCGCGTAAAAACATGCCACTACCTTGCACTTGAAAAATATAACCTCTATTCACAAGCTGACTAATTACTTTACGTATCGTATTACGGCTTACTTCAAATCGATTCATCAACGCTTCTTCTGTAGGTAGTTTTTTCGTTTCATTAAAAAGCCCATCTCGAATGTTTTGCTCTAACACATCTGCAATTTGTTTATACTTTGCACTCATACACTTTCTCCTAAAATACTCTTTTATCTGTTATAACTCTTCCCCTCTCGTTTCGATCACACGTTTATACCAATGAAACGAAAGTTTCTTCTTACGTTTTAAGTTATCATTATGATCGACAAAAATAAAGCCATATTGCTTTTTATATCCATTTAACCAACTTAAAAGATCAATCACTGACCATGCATAATAACCTTTTAAGTTAATTCCCTCTTCAATTGCACGCTTCATTACTTTTAAATGCGCTTCAATAAATTTAATTCTCGGAACATCTACAATTTCTCCGTCAATGATTGGATCTTCATCACCAAGTCCATTTTCCGTTACATACATCTTTATGTCACCGTAACGCGCTTTCAACATATGCAATCCCTCTAAGAAACCTTCGGGAGATATTTCCCATCCCCATTTTGTATATGTTTTATCATCCATTTTAACTGTTCGATAAAAACCATCAAAAGAAGGGTTACCTGGAGCAAGCGTTGAGTTTTCTCGAGAATGTTCCTCACTCTTTATATCCATATCGTATCTTTCTACTCGTATTGGTTGATAATAATTCAAGCCAATAAAATCATTTTCTTCTGCATTTTGTTTAATGATTTCTAATTCTTCAACCGTCCAATTAGGAGTCCATCCTTTTTCCTTTAATTGTTGTACAACATAAGACGGATACTCGCCTTTTAAAATTGGATCATAATACCAATACGTTTCATATTCATTCGCATGATTTGCTGCTCGTATATTTTCTTTTTGATCATCCACACTATAAGCAGGTAAGAAAACATGTGTAATCCCAATCTCACCATATTGTTTCAGCTGCTTGTACACCGCAACTGTTTTCGCATGTGCATAAAATACATAATGAGTCGCTTGAAAATACTTTGGAACATCATTTTGGATTCCTGGTGGATGTGCACCTTTTAAATAACCTAATCCACAAAACATTACTGTCTCATTAAAAGTAATCCAATGCTTAACTCTGTCACCAAATGCCTTAAAACAAGTTTCTGCATATTTTACGAAAGCCTCTGCTGTTCTTTTATTCGTCCATCCACCATCTTTTTCTAACGGTAATGGTAAATCCCAATGATATAAAGTGACAAACGGCACAATCCCGTATTTTAAACATTCATCAATTAAGTTGTTATAAAATTCAATCCCTTTTTCATTTACCTTTCCATCTCCAGTCGGCAATATTCTCGCCCAAGAAATAGAAAAACGATACGATTCTAATCCCATCTCAGCCATTAAGCGAACATCTTCCTTATATCGATGATAATGATCAACAGCTACATCACCATTTGTTCCATTGTATGTTTTGCCAGGAATTTTTGAAAACTCGTCCCAATTCGTAACACCTTTTCCATCTTCATTCCATGCACCTTCTACTTGATAAGAAGCTGAAGCAGCTCCGAATAAAAAATCATGTGGAAACTTCATAGTATATACCTCCATTTCATTATAACAAATCAAATTCATTCACATATATAAAATTTATAGGTACAAATTTTATATGTATGATTATATCTTATGTTTTTATTTTTTTCTATTATAAAAGTACAATTTCTATTGTTGGTTATTGGAAAAGAAAAAGAAGCGATATATTTTATCGCTTCTTACTCTCATCATCTTTATTCTTTTATTAATGACTTATTCGCTCTTATAACTTCTTGATACAATAATGGTGACCACTTTTCATTTATGTAGTCTTGAATTACCCAGCCTACTCTTGTAGGATTCTTTTGTTTTATATCGTTTGCAATTTCAGGATTTATATAAGAAGCGTAGTAATATGGACTATTCCATGCTGTACCACCAGAAGACAAGCTTGTAAAATTAATATATAGATGATTTAAATCCTCGCTATTGTTCATCGTTTCATCCATCGTATCTTTAATAGATTTTACTTTCTCATCATAATTCACTTTATATTTATCTTGTACTGTTACATTTACATTTTGGTTTACAGTTGTGGTAAACGTCTCATTATCTGGCCAATAAAAATTATTATATCCTCCAGATTCATTACTACCACTATATCTTTTTAGTAGTACAATTTTCCCACGAGCATCTCCAAGTTTTATATTTCCTTCTGTTTTTAAAAAGATAGGATCAACAAAATAATTTTTTTCAAACGTACTACTAAATGAACCTTCTGCCCCTTTCATATCCTCATACTCTTTTTTTAAAGACATAATAATTGTTTCACTCGGGTTATCTTTTAAAAATTGTTTCGCTTCATTTATGAATTCATGCAGTGTTACGTAAAGATATAATGGCCCATGATGAAGAACTATCGTATTATCATCTGTTAAACGTCCTCTTATATCAAAAATGCGAGCTCCATGGTCCATTTGATAGCGAAAATCATATTCTTGCGTCATTCCCCACACTTGCTTAATCGGATTTTGCAACTTGAACGTCCCACTATCGTGTGTTCCTGGAATTGAAATTCGTGCTAACGGGATATTATCAGGTATAGGTTGCATCCATTTTGACCAATTTTCAAGCTCATTAACAGAGCTAGCTGCAACTACTCTCTTATCATGTAAAGCAAATACAAATGTGATAAATATTGTACTACATATGAATAATTTCAAAATTAACTTCTTATTGCTCATTATTATCCCTCACTTTTTCTGTTTTTACATCAAACTTATTGAATATAATATAAGCTAGTTCATAAAAAATAAATAACATTTCATCAATATGAAATATTGCATAGAAGTAAAGTTAAAAAATCATTCACATATACTAAATTAGAAAAATTTAAAGGAACTTCATCTGAAGTTCCTTTTGCTTATTTTATGTTCAATACATATGAACCATCTTTATTCTCATATTTATAGACGTATAAATAATATTTCCCTGGCTTTGCATTATAAGTTCCTTTAACTACATTTCCTTCATTTTCACCATATGCTACATAGTTATTTAAATCTGATTCATGATGAAGTACCCATGTCATTCCGATATTTTGTTCATTTAGTAGAGAAATATTAATATTTTCCGGTGAGTCAATTTGGAAAGTAAATACATCTACTCTATCACTATTATGTAGCGTTCCTTTCACCGGTGTATGAAAGTTAACTTTATTTGCCTGTCTAGGCTCATTGTTTGGTTCATTTTCTGTTACTTGTAACTCATTCCCACCGTTTGGTTTTCTTTGTTCATAACCTAAGTTTACTAGTATAGACTTCAAATCTGGTAAAACACCAATTTTATCTGCATATGGATTTTTAGATTTTGTTCCTGTGCTCTGGTTGCTTAATATTGCTCTTAGTTCACTTGGTCTATATGGTTGTCCTAAATTTTCTTTAGCAATGCTTTGTACTAAAGTCGCTGCCCCAGCAATAATTGGCGAAGCACTAGATGTTCCGCTAAAGCTTGAAGTATAAAGATTTACAGCACTTCTACTTTGCTCGGCTGTAGTTGTATCTACATTTTCTCCCCATCCGTACACATCAATACGGCTTCCATAATTCGAAAACCACATACGTTCATGAGGGAAAGATGAAGAGCCAGCTCCTACCATAATTGCACCCGAATCTTTAAAATCTTTACTATTACGATTTAAGACTTGCTTACCCTTTCTATCTTTGAACTGATCTAAATCATTCCACCCATTTGCTCCAGCCTCTATAATTACAATTCCCTTATCTGTACCAGCACGAATTGCATCAAAAATATCTGGTTGTACTTCAACAGGTAAATATTTATCACCATATCCATCAAAGGATGCTTGCGCCTCTAATAATAAAACATCCCCAGCTTCTAACTGATTTACAGCGCTTAATATTGCATCAGCCGTATTATACTGTCCATTATCTCTTATTTGAGAGATAACCTTTGCTTTCGCTTTTGGCGCAATCCCAATATTCCCGACTTCATTGTCCTCAGAAGATACAATTCCTAGTACAGACGTCCCATGACCGACATGCTGATTTATATTTCTTCCAGACATTAATTCAATATTTTGATGTAATAAATCCTCATGATTTAATAGCCATCCGTATTCCATATCAACAAAAGTGATACCATTTCCATTACCGCCTTGAATTCCCCAGGCGAAAGGCGCATTAATACCGTATGGGGCTGCTTCAAGATAACCTTGTTTTTTAAATCTAGGATTGTTATTAGGATTAAGAGCTACACTTGATGATCGCACTTCAGGTGGCATTATTTTCTCTTGTTTCTTCATATACGCATCTTCTATTAAAGAAGATGCCTTTAACTTATCTACTATTTCTTCTTCATACCCACTATTTTGATTTTGAAGAATATAGTAGTTTAATAAACTTGTAGATACATGATTAGGTGCTTTCACTTCAAGGTTTTGTATTTGTTCCGGGCTTACAGATGTGAATAAACGAGTAAATGTTACATCTGGATATTCTGTCAAAAGATCTTTTATTACTTTATCATTCGTTTGAGATTGTATTTGTTTTTCAATACCATCTTCATATGGCAAATCCAAATCCGCTTTAAATTTTACAATGATTTGCTTATCTGTTTCTTGTTCTATCCCTAATTTACTCTGCTGTTCTATAGAATCAGCATATACACTATTGATAGTGCCTCCTGTTCCTAAAAGTGTTGTAATGATTACAGTTGACGCACACATTTTTTGAAATATTTTCATTACATCAATCCTCCTATTAAAAATTATTAATCATAATATTAATCTATAATGATTTCTTCTATAACGTATTCCCTTTCTACTAAATAGATTATAGTAATCAGAAATATGAACTTCAATGTATTTTCATATGCAATATTTCATATTCTGACTCTACACTAAACGAATATGAAACTTATAGTGATTATTTATTTTATATGTGCTAATATACTTACATTAATATATTACGCATATACACATTTCAAACTACATTACTTAATAGTTTCACCTTAATTTTTTCTTAGGAGGATTTACAATGAAATTACTAAAAATAAAACATATAATTCCTTTATCTGCGGCCGCAATTACATTCGTATGTAGTCAAAGTACAGCTGAAGCTTCTACCATTCATACAGTAAAAAAGAACGATACACTTTGGGGCATTAGTAAACAATACGGAGTTTCAATACAATCCATTAAACAGGCTAATAATAAAGGAAACGATAAAACCTTTATTGGCGAACAGTTACATATTCCAGGGTCCGTGAAATCAAATGAAATCACTGTTCCTCAAAACGCCAAGCCTGCGAACATTTCTGAACAAATTATTTATCAAGTACAACCGGGAGATTCATTAGAAACGATAGCAAAGCGTTACAATGTCACTGTCCAATCTATAAAACAAATTAACAATACAGTCGGAAACAAGCTTTATACAGGACAACATTTAAAAATCAACTCAAGCATTTCACAAAAAGAAAAAGACTTAATGGCACGCTTAGTTACCGCTGAAGCAGGTGGCGAATCCTATAAAGGAAAAGTAGCAGTAGCAAAAGTTATACTAAATCGTGTAAATGCAAAAGGTTTTCCAAATACAATAACAGGCGTTATTTATGAACCTATTAAATACGGATATGCATTTACTCCTGTTACAGATGGAAGAATTAATCAACCTGCAAGTGCAGAAGCAAAAATGGCTGTAGAAGAGGCTATCTCCACAAATGGAGTAGATTCAGACTGGATTTATTTCTACAATCCAAAAACATCAACGGACAAGTGGATTACGACACGTCAAACAGTAGCAGTAATTGGTAACCATGTGTTTGCTAAATAAGATTTAAAATCATTAACAGGCCTCTTCACTTAAAAGGTCTGTTTTTTTATATGTAAGATGTTATTAATCATATGACATAGTGATTTTTAAACTATTTCTTCTTTCAAATAAAAATTTTTGTATTTACTCCACCACTCGGAGAAATTAATAAAGCATCAAGTTCAAAAACTCCCACTTTATTAATAAAAGCTATTTCTTACCTTCATAAAATTGTTATACACTAGAAAAATAAAAAACAAACTATTCGTTAGCAGGTGAAAGAATATGTATGATGTTACAATTATCGGCGCTGGAGTAAGTAGCATTTTTATGGCTTATTCACTAGCTAAAAGTAACAAAAAAGTTTTAATTCTTGATAAAGGTAAAGCGCTAGAAGATCGCCATTGTCCTTTAGACGAAGGAAAAGTGTGTAATTGTACTACATGTGATAAATATTTTGGGTTTGGTGGTTTAGGAAAATCTGAAGGGAAATTTAATTATACAAACGGATTTGGCGGAGAACTTGAGCAAAAAGTCGGTAAAGAGGGTTTTATACAACTCATGGCTGAAGTAGATGAAATTCTATGCCAGTTTGGTGGAAGTTCTGTCTCAAAATATTCTACTGAAAATTCAAGTCTCACTAAGAGAGCTGAAGCGTGTGGTTTACAAATGCTAACAACAGAAGTAAGACATCTTGGTACTACACTTTCCAGTAACATTTTTCAGCAGCTCTATGAATTTTTACTGCCGAAAATAAATATCCAATTTCATATAGATGTACAACATATTCTGAAACAGGAAGATCATTTTACAATAGAGACAAATCAAGGAACAGCTCAAACTAAGCAACTAGTATTTGCAACTGGGCGTTCAGGGGCTGACTGGTTAAAAGATATGTGCAGTTCTCTAAATATTTCTCAGGAGCAAACACGTGTAGATTTAGGAATTAGAGTAGAAATGAAAGAACATCAATTACGTTCTATATTAAAAGATACTTTTGAAACAAAACTTTCTTATCAAGGTGAGCATTTCACAGCAACTACTTACTGTATGAATCCAAAAGGACGCATCATTCGAAAGTACGAAGAAGGTTTAGTTATGCCTGACGGTCAAAATTTTCGAGAGCAAGGAACTGGCACTTCTAATTTAAATTTCACTTTATTTATTCCTCGCTATTTTCCAACTCTCAAAGAAGCAAATGTATACGCAAGTTCAATTATTAAAGGCATTAACCAAGGACGAGATCGGATTGTTATACAGCGCTTAGAGGACTTACTAAAGAAACAACCTACGGCGGAAAACAGCATGGAACATAATCGTATACAGCCTACACTACAGGGGGACTATGGAGATTTGAATCAAGAAATTCCTCAATTATATATTGAAGGGCTAAAAGAATTTTTATTACGCTTAGAACAATTTATACAAGAGCCTATCGATCAGCATGCTTTACTATATGGAATTGATGGAAAGTTCTATGCTCCTACGATAAAAATTAATAATCATTTTGAAACTAGTATACATGGGCTATTTTTAATTGGAGATTGTTCAGGCGTTACGCATTCATTATCTCAAGCAGCTGCAAGTGGTCTGTATGTTGGAAAGTACTTATCTGACATTTAATTTCTATTATTAAGATTTCAGTCAAATATATTCAATTTCAAAATACTTTACTTATATATAGTAAAAGTATATTAATAAGTCCCCTATTCTTCCCGGCTAATAATTAACCGACATAAAGTCGAGATTTTACAAGATACATATGTAATATAACTGTATATTTAAAACGATTGACATTCAATTCTAATAAATTGAATGTCAACAGTTTTAAAAGTCTCTATCCATTTTCACTTTCATTTGTTCGATATTTTGTAACATCATCATAGTGTTTAATATGGTAGGATGTCTATAAGTCAATTTCACTACAACTATGACTTGTTCTGCCCGTTTCTCAAAAAGAGTTATATTTATGCTACTACGCTTTAAAAATCCCCATTGTATGTATATGAATACTTCAAATTATTCCCTTTAGAAAATAGAGTCTAAATGGTTCATTACACTCTAATAGTTATAAAAACATAATATATAACTTCAGTTAAATAAATTGTATAAAGAAGGTGTAAAAATGAAGAATAAAATAAATTTACAAATGCAAAATATAAGCTTTGTTATAATAATGGCTTTAGCAGTATGGTTAAAAACATATCTTATTACGCGATTCAGTTTTGATTTAAAAATCGAGTCTTCAACGCAAGAGCTTATTTTGTTTATTAGTCCTCTAGCCGCATCATTAGCATTTGTTGGATTAGCATTATTTGCAACTGGTGAAAAGCGAAATTATATAGCGCTATGTATTAATTTCTTATTAACAATCGTACTCGTTGGAAATGTAATGTTCTATGATTTTTATAGTGATTTCGTTACATTACCAGTACTTGGACAAACCTCAAACTTTGGACAATTAGGCGGCAGTATTATAGAAATATTAAACTACAAAATTATACTCGCATTCGTAGACATTGTTTTCTTCTTTATTTTATTAAAAAAGAAATCATTGGTCTTTAAAACAGAACGTGTAACTCATTCTACACGCTTGTTATACTTTCTTTTAACAATTGGTGTATTCTTTGCGAATCTACATCTTGCAGAAAAAGAGCGCCCTGAATTATTAACGAGATCATTCGACCGAGTAATGCTTGTCAAAAATTTAGGCCTATATACTCACCAAGTATATGACTTAACACTGCAAGTAAAAGCCGGTTCACAAAAAGCGCTTGCTGATAGTAGTAAATTACAAGAAACTGAAAACTACGTAAAAGCAAACCAAAGCGAGCCAAACCCTAATATGTTTGGTGCAGCGAAAGGAAAAAATGTAATTGTCGTCACTCTTGAATCCTTGCAAACCTTCTTAATAGGCGCATCAGTCAATGGGCAAGAAGTTACACCATTCCTAAATGAATTCATAAATGAAAGTTATTACTTTGATAACTTTTTCCATCAAACTGGTCAAGGGAAAACATCCGATTCTGAATTTCTAATCGATACGTCGTTGTATCCATTAAATCGAGGGGCTGTATTCTTCACACACGGTAACAATGATTATACTGCGACTCCAGAAATTTTACGTCAGCAAGGTTATTTCACTTCTGTATTCCATGCGAATAACGCAACATTTTGGAATCGTAATATCATGTACTCTGCTCTTGGTTATGATCGTTACTATAATGAGCTTGATTACAAAATCACACCAGAAACAAATTTAAATTGGGGATTAAAAGATATCGAATACTTTGATCAATCAGTAGATATATTAAAAACTGTTAATCAACCATTCTATGCTCGTTTCCTTACTTTAACAAACCATTATCCATTTACGTATGATGAAGATACAAAATTCATTGAACCATACAACTCTGGTAATGGCGTATTTGATCGTTACATCGTAACAGCACGTTACTTAGACGAATCAATTAAAAAATTTATTGAACGTCTAAAGGCCGAGGGGCTTTACGATGATTCTATTATTGTGTTATACGGTGATCATTATGGTATTTCCGAAAAACATAATCGTGCAATGGCACAGTTTTTAGAAAAAGATCAAATAACAGAATTTGATACTTTAAATTTACAACGTACACCTTTATATATTCATATTCCTGGACAAACAGAAGGTCAAACTATTTCAAAGCCTACTGGACAAATCGATATGAAACCTACTATTCTAAATTTATTAGGTGTTGATTCTACGAATGATATTCGTTTTGGCCATGATATGTTTTCAGATGAATATACTGGCTTTGTTGTTTTACGTGATGGTAGCTTCATTACAGATAAGTATGCATACAAAAACAACACTTTCTACGACCGTATAACAGGTGAAATTGTAGATTTACCAAAAAAAGAAGCTCAAGCCCTCATTAAACGTGCACAAAATGAATTACGAATGTCTGACAAAATTATTGAAGGCGATTTATTACGCTTCTCAGAAAGCAATAAAATTAAAACTGGCGAAGTACAAACTAAAATTAAAGAAACAGAAAAATAATCTATATATGAAAAAGGAGCAACTTATTACAGTTGCTCCCTTTTACTTTTATTCTACGCTTGTTTCTAAAGCTACATCCGTATAGGTATTATCATTACCTATATTTAAAATTACTTCACATTGACGCAATCTCAATTCAAAGAGCATGATAGAATCATGATAGATTTCAGGATTTGATTTCATCTTATGTAATATCTCTTGTTTTTCTTGTATTTCTAAATGCGTGTTTTCTACAGCTTGCTTTAAGGAGTTAAATGGATTCCTAAAGAATATATTAATATCTCGCTCTTGTGTGTTTTCAAACAGCTCAAATTGCAAGAAAAATTTCTTCATAATAGAAGCCGTTACCTCAGTATAATCTTCATTTTCTACATACTGTTTGTATTTGTTATATAGCATAGATTTATTTTTAGGAAGAACTCCAAATAATTTACCGGCACTTTTCAGTAAAAATTGTGCTGGCGTAAATCGACGTAAAATATTTACTTCATCCATTTGTATTCTAGTCGTCATCCTGTCAGTATCTCTGCGCCAGTCATCAAGCACTTTAAAGTCACATTCTAACTGTATTCTATTTTCTCCAAATAGTGAATTAAGCCCTTCACTAAGTTCTTCTAAATACGTTTGGCTTTGAAGAAGCTCATTATTAGAAGTTGCAATCCAATTTTGCATAGAAAGAGCAAGATTAGATAGTACAGTTTGTTCTAAATATTTATGCACTCTTTCATTCATTGCTTTATTTAGTTCCGTATCCATGTGCCCGAAATCACTTTCTTCACTAATTATATTAGAACAACTCTTTAATATCTTGGGGATATTTTCAGTAAGATCATTCGTAATTTCAGTCTTCATTGAACGATATGATTGTGTAATGAAATGAATTTTTTCCCTCTCAAATGCAGTAAGGTTATTAATGCTACCGTTTAGTTTCACTAGCATATCTTCATTCCAATTAATAGCATCCACTAGATTGTTTTCTTTCTCAACACGTTTATCCAAAAGATATGTAATTGTTTTTCGAATGAAATATAATAACTTTTCAGTACGTTCTGCATCGATATGTTTATGATTAAAGTTAAAATGAATAAACTCAGTTAAATCATTTAATTGTTGACTACTTGTATATAACGAAGAATAAGGGAAAATTCTCGCATGTGGGAAATATGTGTTTATTCTCGCTGCCGTATCATGTAATACCCTTTTTACTTCTGCTTCACTGTAAATGTTATCGATTTTATTTAATAAGAAATGAATTTGTAAATTTGGCGTATGTTCTTGAATACTTAATAGAATGTCACGTTCTTTATCAGTAAAAGGTGAATCCGCATTCAATACGAACAGTAATTCGTCTACAGAATTTAAATATTCGAATATCTCATCTCTAGTGTCGTTATTCCTATTAAAGCCAGGTGTCACTACAAATGTAAGTTTATTTTCATTTAAAAATCTGCATGGTAATTTAAATTCAACACATGCTCTATCTCTATATGTTTGATGGTGCTGGGACATCATATTATGGTAATCAGAGACATCTTCCGTTGTTGTAATTGCTGAGTCTGTTATGGCGTTTATTTCTATATGAGCATCATTTTTTAAAACTACTACATTTGAAATTGATTTTTCTAATATATTTTCTCCTAATATAGAGTTAATAAATGTAGTTTTTCCGTTTCCTGAAGTTCCCGTTACTAAAATACGATTTGTTCTTAAATCTGCGAGCTCGTCAACTAGCCATTTAAATCGGTGACCTATTTCTATATTGTGCTTTTGTGCCCATTGTGTAATAGATTCAAAAAGATGTAAGCTGTACTCTAAGCCATTTACATGATTAATAGAATGTGACAATAAGTTTTCTGCATGTTCTATATTTGCTGAATCTATTTTGGAAGGGAAAATCTCATCCCATGCCAATACAGCTGCAGATGGAAATACAGCATAAGATGGATTGACTACCTTTAACCAATTTGCTAACAGATTTGGTATGATATCGTTTAATTGTCTAAGCGTATATTGACCTTGAATTAATGCAAAGTACGTTTCTTCGTAAAGAGCAGAAACTTTGTTCCATATATCGGACGAATGTATTTCAATATGTAAGAAAAATTCATTTATTGTATTAAGCCATAATAAATAATTTTGTTCATCTTTATAACTGTTCCAAAGTGATGAAACCATTTGTGTAAATTGTACTTGATCTACATTATTTAATGTAGCTAATGCATCATAAAAATAGTCTGGTGAAATATGTTTAGTAAACCCTTTATCGATATATCCTTTTAACACCTCAAACCATGGATACGATTCTATTCGAATTAACTCATTCACAGCAAGCTCTACTGCACTATCAAAATCTTGCTGTTCCTCATAAAAGGAACGGGCAATTTTTGTGACATTCGGATAATCAGGATTTAAAGAAACTGCTTCTTTAATAACACCGAAAGCTGAGTCAAAATTATTTTGCTCAATGTAAAGAGAAAGTAATTGTAATCTAATTTCGGTCATCAATATTTTATTATCAGTAGTAATGGAAGTATAAATATTTTCAGCAAATGATAATTGATTAAGTTCGAAATAAGCATCCGCAATATTTTTTTGTGCCCATGGTGCTAATTCATTACTAACCTTCTCCCATTTAAAAATAGCTGCTTCAAAATCTTGATGACGATAATAAAATTCACCTTGTGCAAAACGGATATAAGACCCATCAGAAATCTCATTTTTTTCTTCGTTTACATAAGCTTGTCCAAGTACGTCAAGAGTTGGTTTTGTTTCATTTTCCATTAGGAATGTTTCATAATACACCTTTTTTATTAATTGTTTTTCTAATCTCATCTTTTCCCCCACTATATCTTGAAAATACATTTTTAAGATATGTCAATACTTTTTGTATGTATGCTTTTTATCTTAACAAAGAATATCTTTTGGAAAATTTCATTTTCCTTTCATTTTTCAAGTTAGATTGAATTTTTATGAGAAAAGTTTCAGTTTTTTTTCAATTTCCTTTCAGTTATGAAACAGCATTAAATGTTCCTAATAACCTAATAACACTATAATATCCCACATTATATTATCAAGAAAACCCCATATAAACCATATTATAAAAACAATCTATATTGAATTTATATGCATAATTCACTGTGCTGTCAAACAAAAAAACAACAATAGGAGCTAACAGCTATTCTTACCATTTCTTCTCAAATTGTTTTCCTTTAAAATGTTCCAGTGGTTATGTAATTAAATTCCATTAACCTATATAAATAACTAGTCCAAAAAAAATCTATATGCATATCATGTTATAGTAAAGAATTTAGGAGATCCTAAAAGGAGGCATTTTCATGTTTGAAGATAAATCTAAAATAAATTACCCATATGAATTTACTGAAACTACAACAGTTCCTCTAAAGAACCCCATTGATAAAAAATTCAAGAACGGGACAGGTACACATAACTTTCCAATTAAGAAGCACTATAAAGAGCAAGTTCTATACACTGAAAAAATTAATAATAATAAAAATAAATAATTGTATAGATCCTTATAACAATTAGCCAAATAAGAAGCAACATTTGGCCATGCATAGTTATTTGGTTAGTAATGTAGAAATCTTTATTATACAATTCATGCACCTTTTAAAAAGTGCTGTATACAGCGCTTTTTTATACATAGATAAATTTAAGCTAACGCAGCCAAGAAATAAACTGCAAAGTTACTCCACCATATTTTCGTTTAACAATTAAATCTACATATTAAAAGGGAGCAACAGTAAATGTTGCTCCCTTTTGAAATGTAATTTTATTCACCCTACATAACCCTCTTAAACATCTTCTCCAAATCATAAGTAGAATGATGCACAAGAATTGGTCTTCCGTGCGGGCATGTGTACGGGTTTGTTGTTGTACGTAGTTCTTCCAGTAAGGCAAATATTTGATCGTTCGTTAAATATTGATTTGCTTTAATGGATGCTTTACAGCTCATCATGATGGCTGCTTCTTCACGTAACTTTTTAATATCAACTTTTTTTAGTTTAACGACTTGCTCCATCATTTCATCGATAATTTCTGTTTCTTGTCCTTTCGGGAACCACGTTGGATGCGAGCGGACGATAAAGGATTGATGGCCGAATTGTTCTAAAAATAGCCCGACTTTTTTTAGTTCTTCTAACTGCTCTTCGACACGTAAAAATTCAGTAAGAGATAGATCAATACGGTACGGTACAAGTAACTCTTGTACTTCTTGTGCTACTCTTCCTACTTTATCACGGAAGTATTCATAATTAATACGTTCCTGCGCGGCATGCTGGTCAATCATATATAAGCCTTTATCATTTTGAGCGAAAATATA
Organism: Bacillus sp. L_1B0_5; assembly: GCF_000836715.1. Classification (NCBI taxonomy): domain Bacteria; kingdom Bacillati; phylum Bacillota; class Bacilli; order Caryophanales; family Bacillaceae; genus Bacillus; species Bacillus sp. L_1B0_5. Next base: position 62,040 of record NZ_JXIS01000040.1, read on the forward strand.
TGTTCCGTGCATTTGTCCAATTGGATAAAGCGGTGGTAATTCATTCCCATTCATTTCAATCTCTTTTATTTCCCGAACTTCTTCTTCTAATTCCTCTAGTTCAAAGTCCTCTTCATTACTGTCCCACGATTTCTCTTCTCGAATTGGTTCTTCAATTATCGGTCTAGTAGATGGCTGCCAACTTTGTTCTTCTCTTATGAGCGACTGTGGTGGTTGCCATTCTTGTTTCGGCGGTTGCCACAGTTGTGCTGGCTGTTTCACAGGCAGCGATTCTTCTTGTTTTTCATCCATGCCAGTTGGTAAAACGATGTCCGGCATGGATGGTTCTTTCGGCTTCGCATGCTCAAACTGGAACTGTTCTTGCACACTTTCGTCTTTTTCTTTTTTCTTCGTTGTTACGCCTGCATCTGGAATGAGCTGTATTTTTTTAAATGCAGCTTGCAATGTTTCTTCGATCAGCTTTAGCAATTCTTGTTCTTTACTAAAACGAACCTCTAACTTCGCTGGATGTACGTTAACGTCAACTAGCATTGGATCCATTTCAATCGATAAGAAGCCAATTGGATACCGGCCGACTGGCAGTAATGTATGGTATCCTTGCTGAATTGCTTTCATTAGTACAAAGTTTCGAACGTAACGACCATTTACGATCGTTGACATATAATTACGAGATGCTCTCGTTACTTCTGGTAATGTTACATAGCCTTTAATTGTAAAGTCTAAAGATTCCGCTTCAATTGGAACAAGCTTCTTCGCAACTTGAATACTGTAAATCGATGCAAGTACTTGTCTTACATCACCGTTACCTGATGTATGAAGCAATTTCTTTTCATTATGAAACAGTTTTAACGATACTTCTGGATGTGACATTGCAATACGATACACGATATCTGTAATATTCCCGAGCTCCGTATGAATGGTTTTCATATATTTAAGACGCGCTGGTGTATTAAAGAATAAGTTTTGTACTGTAATATCTGTTCCTTTTCGGCTCGCAGTTTTCTCTTGCTTTATAATGTCTCCACCTTTAATGATGAGGTGTGTACCAGGCGCATCACCTGTGCTAGTAATTAATTCTAATTCACTAACAGAGGCAATACTCGGCAATGCCTCACCGCGGAAACCGAGTGTTCTTATACGAAACAGATCGTTTTCATCTTTAATTTTACTCGTCGCATGGCGTTCAAAAGCGACGATACAGTCTTCTTCTGCAATACCATCACCGTTATCAATGATACGAATTTTCGATAACCCAGCTTCTTCTAAGTGGATTTCAATAGATGTACTATTCGCATCGATAGAATTTTCCACAAGTTCTTTTACGACTGAGGCAGGGCGCTCTACTACTTCCCCTGCCGCAATTAAATTAGAGAGTTGGTCATCGAGTTTGCGAATTTTCCCCATCTACTTACTCATCCTTTCTTTAACTTCTTCTGTAAGCGATACAATTCGTTCATCGCTTCTAAAGGTGTCATATCAAGTAAATCGATTTTTTTAATTTGCGCAAGTACTGCGCTTTCTTTTTGATCAAGCACAGGCTTGTCTTGTTTTTTTGAAGATTGGTCTCCTCCAAAGAAAGATAGTTGTGACTCTTCTTCAGTCTCTTCTTTCTTTTCTTGTATTTCTGCCGGTTCTTCTTTTACAACTACAGGTTCTGGAACAACTTCTTGTACCTTTACTTCTACACGCTTTGGAATAATAATTTCTTCCTGTCCTTCTAGTTGTGCTAACACTTCTTTCGCGCGGGCAATTAAGCTATCTGGAAGCTCTGCAAGTTGCGCAACGTGAATTCCGTAACTTTTATCAGCTGCTCCATCTTGAATTTTATGAAGGAATACTACTTTTCCATTCTCTTCAATTGCTGAAACGTGTACATTTTTCAGTTGATTTAAACTCTCTTCTAACACAGTCAATTCGTGATAATGCGTAGAGAATAACGTTTTTGCACCAATTTGGTCATGAATATGTTCAATGATCGCTTGTGCAAGTGCCATGCCATCATACGTAGATGTACCGCGTCCAATTTCATCGAATAAAATTAAACTTCTTTCTGATGCGTTTGCAATTGCATTTTTCGCTTCTAACATTTCGACCATAAATGTACTTTGACCTGAAATTAAATCATCTGCTGCACCAATTCTCGTAAAGATTTGGTCAAATACAGGTAATACTGCTTCTGTTGCTGGTACGAAACAACCAATTTGTGACATAACCGTTACAAGTGCTAACTGTCTCATATACGTACTTTTACCAGACATGTTCGGTCCTGTAATTAAAAAGACATCCATCTTCTCTGGCATAATACAATCATTCGGTACATACAATTTCCCGTTCAATACTTTTTCAACGACAGGATGACGACCATCTTTAATAAAGATTTCACGCTTCGTTGTTAGTACAGGTTTTACAAACTGTTCTTCTTCACTAACTGTCGCAAAACTTTGCAGTACGTCTAATTCACTAATTACTTTCGCTAAATGTTGTAATTTCGGAATAAATACTTTTACTTCTTCACGAAGCGCTGTAAATAAATCGTATTCTAGTTGTACAATTTTTTCTTCTGCTTCTAAAATTAACGTTTCTTTTTCTTTCAGTTCATCTGTAATGAAACGTTCAGCATTAGCAAGCGTTTGTTTTCGTTCGTAGCGGCCTTCTGGAAGTGCTGCAAGATTCGCCTTCGTCACTTCAATGTAGTAGCCGAAAATACGGTTGTACCCAATTTTTAACGATTTAACTCCTGTAATATCACGCTCTCGTTTTTCAAGCTCAGCGATCCACGTTTTTCCGTTTTTACTAACGTAACGATATTGATCAAGCTTGTCATTATAACCGTCTTTAATAATATCTCCATCTTTAATAGAAAGCGGTGGGTTTTCTTGAATACTTCTTCCTAGTAATTCAGTTAAGCTCTCACATGGATCCGCCCCTTGAATTAACCTTGCTGCATAAGCATTATCTAACAAACTAATCGCTTCTAAAATAGCTGGTACTTGAAGTAAAGATCGTCTTAACTGTAATAAGTCCCTTGCATTGACATTACCAAATGCAACTTTTCCTGCTAAACGTTCTAAATCATATACTTCTTTTAATTTTTCTTTTAAATCTTCACGTAAGAAGTAATCATTTACAAATGTTTCAACCATTTCTAAACGCTCTTCAACTTTTTCTTTCTGAATAAGTGGACGTTCCATCCACTGTTTTAACATACGACCACCCATAGCTGTTTTTGTTTTATCCAATAGCCATAATAATGATCCTGTTTTTTCTTTCGTTCGAAGTGTTTCTGTCAGCTCTAAATTTCGCTTTGAATGCACATCAATTTTCATAAATTGATTCGTATAATAAATTTCTACAGGTTGTAAATGATCTAATGAACGTTTTTGCGTTCTTATCACATAGTTAAATAAGCGTCCAATTGCTTTAATTAACTTTGCTTGCGAAACATTTTTCACAAGATGTTCTAATCCTTCAGGAATTGCCGTTGCATCTTCATATGAGATTGTCATTTTTAACGTTTCAGTTAATTTATTTAATTCATCTTTAGAAAATGAAGAATCTACAACAATTTCTTTCGAACCAGTTGCATACACTTCTAATAAAATATCTTCTACTGAACCTGTTAACAACGTTACTGTATTTTGTCCAGTCGTTAAATCATTACAAGCTAATGCATATGATCCATCTTCAAAATGTGTTAATGCGGCTAAAAAGTTATTTTCTTTCTCATCAATCGTACGCCCTTCCATCATCGTTCCTGGCGTAATTAGTTGTACTACTTCACGGCGCACTACACCTTTAGCTGTTTTTGGATCTTCCACTTGCTCACAAACAGCTACTTTATATCCTTTTTCAACAAGTTGTTCAATATAGTTTTTAGCTGCATGATGCGGTACACCGCACATCGGTATACGATCACTACTGCCACCATCTCGGCTCGTTAATGTAATTTCAAGCTCATGAGCTGCTTTAACGGCATCTTCAAAGAACATTTCATAAAAATCGCCTAATCGGAAAAATAAAAAGGCATCTTGATAGTCTGCCTTAACCTTTAAATATTGCTGTATCATAGGGGTATATTGCGTCATACTTTTCCTCCATAATTCTTACATAGTAATCAATTTTCATATATGTCACATTTCACGGACATCCATATCTCCTATTTCAGGAGTCTTTCTTCATTATAACATATTTCATAAAGAATCATGTTCATTCAGCGCCACTTATATAAAGTAAAAAGCTAGGAAGAACTTCTCCCTAGCTTTCTATTACTCTTCTTCTGCATCAACGATAAAGTTCGGATCTAATTCTTCAAATTCATCATCAGCAATTTGGAAATCATCATCTGATTCTACGCAGCCTTCAGGATTTACACTTACACAAATTTTCGTTTCTCCAACTACTTCTGTTACAAATTCACGTTCTACAGTTACAACAATTTTATTACCGTTTGGTGATACAAGCGCTTCTAAACAATTTGGTGGCTGAATAACACGAGCAATAATTTCTAAATCGTCACCAGAAAAGTTTTTATCACGATAACCAATGCTTACTTCGTCCGTGTAGTTCACACGTTCTGTTACAACTTCAGTCTTTGTATTTCCATCAAATGAATACCAAGTGTTCACATCATAGAAACCTTCAATTTCCACATGCTTCCCATTCTTTCTTGCTTCGTACGAGTGGTTAATTACCCAGCACCCTAAAATACTTGTTGGTTCATTATTCGATTCACATGTATGCGTTGACTTTGTATACTTACGTCCTTTTCCAACCACTGCTTTTGTAATAATCTCTCTAAATTCGGACATTCGTAACCCTCCTCAATCACTATTCACTTAATCATATGCGTGACAATAGCGGAATGTGTCATTCTTTTTTTGAGAAGAACTTACGTTTAATCAACTAAAAAAAAGAGATGTCAATATGACATCTCTTTAACAACCACAATTTCCTTTTTTACTTTCTACCGCTGCGCCAGTTTCACCCTTAAGTACATCGCCACCAGTTGAAATTAATATTTCATCTGTAACGTTGTTAGAAATTGTACTAGCAACTAACTGTAATAAGTCATTTACGTATGTTTGTGAAGATTTAAATTCTTGTACGACTGGAATACTGTCTAACTTATCTTGCAATGCATCAATTTCAGCTTCTACCTTTTTTAAAGCTTCCCACTTCCCGTAATGCTGCAAGTTTACTGCTTGTTTTTGCAGTGCTTTAATTTCATCGATTGCGCGCTTTACATTTTCATTTTTATGAATTTGCGCCTCTGCTTTCTTAAAAAAATCAACTTCTTCTGTTTCAGAAATCATTTTTGCTAATTCTTTCGCTTGTTCAACAATGTCATCTTTCGAATATACTTTCATCTATTATTTCACCTCAATCGGCTCTTCAACTAATTCCCCGTTAAGAGACCAAGTTTTTGCTTCCGTTACTTTTACTTTCACAAGCTGACCAATTAAAGATTTTGAAGCGACGAAGTTTACAAGTTTATTCGTACGAGTATAACCTGCAAGTACTTCCGGATTATTTTTACTTTCCCCATCAACTAACACTTCTACAATTTGACCTTTATAACGACTATTCTTTTCAATTGCCAACGTATTTACTAGTGTATTTAAGCGTTGAAGACGTTCTTTCTTTACTTCCATCGGTACATTATCTTTCATTTTTGCAGCTGGTGTACCTTCGCGAGGAGAATAAATAAATGTAAAGGCAGTATCAAATCCTACTTCACGATATAACGACATCGTTTCTTCAAATTGCTCATCTGTTTCATTTGGGAAACCAACGATAATATCTGTTGTTAATACTGCATCTGGAATTGCTTCTTTAATTTTTCTTACAAGTTCTAAATAATGCTCACGTGAATATTTACGCGCCATAATTTTCAACATATCTGTACTTCCAGATTGAACTGGTAAATGGATATGTTCTACTAGGTTGCCACCTTTGCCAAGCACTTCAATTAAGTGATCATCGAAATCACGTGGATGGCTCGTTGTAAAACGAATACGGGCAATATCAACTTTACGAAGTTCGTCCATTAAATCGCCAAGACCGTATTCTACATCTTCAAAGTCTTTACCATATGCATTTACGTTTTGTCCAAGTAACGTAATTTCTTTATAACCATTTGCAGCTAAATGACGAATCTCTTGGATAATATCTTCTGGACGTCTACTTCGCTCTTTTCCGCGTGTATACGGTACAATACAATACGTACAGAACTTATCACAGCCATACATAATATTTACCCAAGCTTTAATATCACCACGACGTACTTTCGGAAGGTTTTCAATTACGTCGCCTTCCTTTGACCATACTTCAACTACCGTCTCTTTCGAGAACATCGCATCTTTTAGAATGTACGGTAATCTATGAATATTATGCGTTCCAAATACCATATCTACATGCTGATTTTTTTGCATAATTTTATTTACAACAGATTCTTCTTGAGACATACAACCACATACACCAATTAAAAGGTCCGGATTTCTTCGTTTTAGTGACTTTAAATGGCCTAGTTCACCAAACACTTTATTTTCAGCATTTTCACGAATCGCACAAGTATTTAATAAAACTACATCTGCATCCTCAGTTGAAAAAGTTGGTTCATATCCAAGCGTTGTGAAAATACCTGCCATTACTTCCGTATCATGCTCATTCATTTGACAACCATATGTACGAATATAGAACTTTCTTCCTGTACCAAAATTGCGAAACTCTTCAGGTAAGCCAAAATCCCGTTCAATTTTAACTTCTTCTTTCCCTCGCTTTTTCGCATCCTTTAAGGAAGGTGGTTGATATACACTTTCAAAGTATTTACTATAATCTTTCTCTTCTTTTTTCGTAGAGGAATTTGCTTGTTGACTTGCTAATCGTTGTTGCTCGTTCATCGGTAATCTCCTTTCACCCTTAACTATACACACTCTATAGTCCATTTTAATGCGCTTAGACTCACCTCAAAAATGGTTAGATAGCTTGGAGATAACTTGTCCTTTGAAACTTGAGTAATCAATCTAATCATTCATAAGAATGAAGTCTTCCCCACGCAAATAGACATTCCCTTTTTATCATTTCTTGTTGTCCTACCCAAAAGCATATTGCTTTATCCCTATAAACATTACCATAGTATGACGTGTTTCGCCAATTTTAACAATCCAGAGGCCCTTTATTATCTTACATTTCATAAGCAATGAACTTGCCATTTTCATACAACGATTTACATATTATTTTACCATTCTGAATTTTCTAAGTAAATAAAACTACCCTATATTTTTTGCACATAAAAAAAGGTTACCAAATCGGCAACCTCCTCTTCTTACATTACATAAATTCAGCAACAAGCTCATCAAACATTTTCTGATCCATATTTAAATCAGATTTCACTAAAGGCTCTTCACTATAGCCTTTAACAAGTTCTTGATATGATGGTTGCTTAGTATTTTGATAAATTAAACCTGTTACTAATCCGTTATTTTCCATTAACGTTTGCATAGCCATCATGCGATTAGACGGATCATATCCCTCTACTGTACTTAGTTTCGTTAAATTCTCTTTAAACCAATCGTAAGTATTTACTTTATTGTAAGTAACACATGGGCTGAATACGTTAATTAATGAAAATCCTTTATGGTTAATACCAGCTTCAATAATTTGTGTTAATTCTTTTAAATCACTTGAAAAGCTTTGCGCCACAAATGTTGCACCAGCTGTTAAAGCCATTTCCATAACATTTAGTGACGGTTCAATTGAACCTTGTGGTGTACTTTTCGTTTTAAATCCAGCTTCACTACGTGGTGAAGTTTGCCCTTTTGTTAATCCGTAAATTTGGTTATCCATTACGATGTACGTAATGTCGATATTACGACGAATAGAATGGATTGTATGTCCCATACCGATTGCAAATCCATCACCGTCACCACCTGATGCGATAACTGTTAAATCACGATTTGCCATTTTCACACCTTGTGCAATTGGAAGGGCACGACCATGAATACTATGCAAACCATACGAATTAATATAACCTGAAATACGACCTGAACAGCCGATACCAGAAATAACAGCAAGTTCATCTGGGTTTAAGCCAACGTTAGCTGCCGCACGTTGAATTGCAGCTTGCACCGAGAAGTCTCCGCAACCTGGGCACCAGTTTGGTTTTACACTGTTACGAAAGTCCTTAAATGTTGCCATTTAGTACAACCCCTTTTTTGCATTCGTTGTAAATCTCTTTTGGCAAGAATGGGTTTCCATCATATTTTAAAAGACTAGAAATTTTCTCACCATTACCAAGATTCATTTTCATAATGTTAGCAAGCTGACCTGTTGCATTGTTTTCTACAACTACAACGCGCTTCGCATTTTTCACAAGTGGATCGATTTCAGCTGTAGGGAACGGGTGAATTAAGCGCACATGAGCATGGTTTACTTTCATACCCTCTTGTTCTAAACGCTCCATTGCCTCTTCGATCGCACCACGAGTTGAATTAAATCCAACAAGCAATACGTCTGCTTCGTCATGCTTAACATTTTTATAAACAGGGGTATTAAACTTCAAGTTATCCATTTTACGGAAACGTTTGTCCATTTGATCTTTACGGTTTATTGCTGATTCAGAAGGTTTACCCATTTCATCATGTTCTACACCTGTAACATGGTGAATACCATTTTTCATACCAGGTAAAACACGTGGTGAAACGCCATCTTCTGTTACTTCATAACGCTTGAAGTATGCTTTATTCTCACGTTCTGGTATTTCTATGTCTAAATCAAGCTTACCACGGCGAATTTCCACTTTATCTAACTTAAGTGGTTCTACAGTTTGTTTCCCTAAAGAAAGCTGTAAATCTGTTAAGAAGATAACAGGAACTTGATATTCTTCAGCTAAGTTAAACGCTTCTACAATATCATAGAAAGCTTCTTCAACTGTACTTGGTGCCATTACGATTTTTGGAATCTCACCATGCGTACCGTAAATCATCGCCATTAAATCAGACTGCTCTTGTTTCGTTGGTAATCCCGTACTTGGACCACCGCGTTGTGTATCAACAATTACTAATGGTGTTTCTGTAATACCCGCTAAACCAATCGCTTCCATCATTAAAGACAGACCAGGACCAGCAGACGCTGTTAATGTACGAACACCAGCATAGTTTGCACCGATTGCCATTGTACAAGCTGCGATTTCATCCTCAGTTTGGATTACTGTTCCGCCGACTTTCGGTAATTTTTTAATTAAGTATTCCATAATTTCTGATGCAGGTGTGATTGGGTATGCTGACATAAAACGAGCACCACCAGCTACCGCACCAAATGCGATTGCATCGTTTCCAATCATAAACATGCGTTTTTTACCATCAGCTTTTTCAAGCTGCATCATGTTTACTTTCTCACCTAGTAATTCTTTCATATATTGAGAGCCGCGTTTAATTGCGTCCATATTCTTTTGAACGACTTGCTCTCCTTTACGACCAAAGATTTCTTCAACAACATCTAAATAAGCTGTTTCGTCTAATCCTAATACCGCACTTGATGCTCCAACAGCAACCATGTTTTTCATTAATGATGTGCCTAATTCTGAAGCAATATCTGTAAACGGTATCACATATAGATTTACATCTGTATTATCAGGTATTGTTGGATTAAATTTCGCATCCGCAACTACAATTCCACCTGGACGTAGTTCGTGGAAGTTAAAATCAATTGTTTCTTGGTCAAAAGCAATTAAAATATCTAAATCATCTGAGATCGCTCGTACTTCTGTTGTACTTACACGAATTTTATTATTTGTATGGCCGCCTTTTATACGTGATGAGAAGTGGCGGTAACCGTATAGGTAATATCCTAATCGGTTTAATGCAATACAGAAGATTTCTCCTGTACTTTCAATTCCTTCACCTTGTTGGCCTCCAACTTTCCATGAAAGTTGACTAATCATCTCCTACACCCCTTTTGGCTGCATTCATTGTAGTGTATTTTTTTACAGTAATAGTTTAGCATTTTTTATGCAAATAAACTACAACGGACGCAAATTATGCCTCTTCTGATTTCCCTGAATCTTTAGTATAAAGCTATTTTGTTTTTCATTCTAGTATTAGGTCTTAAAAAAATCAATAATATCAAATGAATTTATTTTAATTTTTCTGAATCTTTAAAACAAAAACTCAAAAACTTATATGTTCAACAAAATTATCGTATAAAAATCGTTCGACCATAGATGCATCATAGTGTTTGTAAAGCTCATTAACTACATTTTCATACTCTCTATATGCAGTTAAATCTACAACCGTCTCCAAAATCCCATCAAAGTCTGAACCAAAGCCTATATTCTTTTCTCCACCTAAGGAACAAATATATTCAATATGTCTTACTATATCTGTTATATTCGCCTGTCTTTCGCTCGTTAAAAATTGCGGTACAAAAGTAACTCCAATCACGCTATTTTTCTTTATGAGTGCTCTAATTTGTTCATCATTTAAATTACGTGGATGTTGACAAAATTTATAGCAATTTGAATGAGATGCAATTGGGTTTTTAGCAATTTCTATAACATCCCAAAAGCTTCTTTCATTCAAGTGAGACACGTCAGTCCATAAATGTAACATATTCAGTTCTTGTACAATATGTTTCCCAAAGGTTGTTAAACCCGCTCCACGCGTCTCTAGCGCACCGTCAGCTAATAAATTGGCATAGTTCCATGTCAGCCCAAAGGAACGCACTCCCAATCGATAAAACAGCCGTAATTTCATTGCATCCTTTCCAATTGCTTCGCAACCTTCTAATGTTAACAGCGCTCCAATCTCGTCCTGTTTTAACATGTTAATATCATCTTTTGTCTGAATAAACTTCACACCCGGTAATGATAAAATTTCATTATAAAAAATATCTACCATTTGTAATGCCACTTCAAATCGTTTTTCATATAGCACCGTTTCTGGCACATATATAGCAAAACATTGTATACTCCCTTTTCTTTTCTTTAATTGTTCAAATGTAATATGTAATTGCGGATCGTTTTTAAAATCCTTTTTCCCCTGTGCACTCCATAACTGAAAGAGTACATCACAATGAGCATCAAAAATTTTCATTTCCATTCCTCCATTATAAAAACAACCTGTTTGCATACTGCAAACAGGTTGTTTAAACTTAACGAGGTTCTACAATTAATTTTATTGCTGTACGCTCTTCGCCATCAATCATAATATCTGTAAACGCTGGGATACAAATCAGGTCCAAACCACTAGGCGCTACAAATCCTCTTGCGATTGCTACTGCCTTTACCGCTTGGTTCAATGCACCTGCACCAATAGCTTGAATTTCTGCTGTTCCGCGTTCGCGAATAACACCTGCAAGTGCACCAGCTACAGAATTAGGGACCGACGTTGCTTTAACTTTTAATATTTCCATTCCGCGTTTCCTCCTCGTTTCTTTAAAAAGTATTAGCAATTATTTCACTTTAACTTATATTCACGAGGAATGGCGCGTATTCCTGCTAAATTTTCGTAATTTTTCTAAAAAATTAAAATATAATAACTTATCTAAAATTTAACGTTGATTTACTCAAAAAATGGTTGATCGTCATTAATTAAAATGCGCTCAATTTTCTTTGCTTTTCCTGTATTTGGATCCACATCAATTAACACTGCACTTAATTGCGTTCTACCACTTGTTACTTCAAATCGTACCGGTAAGTTCGTTAAAAACTTCTTCAATACCGCTTCTCGGTCCATACCTAATATTCCATCATATGGCCCTGTCATCCCAACATCTGTAATATATGCCGTTCCGCTTGGTAAAATACGGTTATCCGCTGTAGGGACATGCGTATGCGTACCTACTACTGCTGTAGCACGTCCATCTACATACCAACCTAGCGCTTGTTTTTCACTTGTAGTCTCCGCATGGAAATCAACAAAGATAATATTCGTACGTTTTTTCGCAATATTAATTAATTCATCCACTTTACGGAATGGACAATCAATCGGAGGAAGGAAAGTACGTCCTTGTAAGTTAATGACTGCAACTTCTTTTCCATTACAGTTCACAAAGATAAGTCCTTTTCCTGGAGTTCCTTCTGGGAAGTTAGCTGGTCTTGCAAGATATTTTGCATCATCGATGAATTCAAATACTTCACGATTATCCCAAGCATGGTTTCCAAGTGTAACTGCTTGCGCCCCACACTCTAAAAAGTTTCGATATATTTTTTCTGTAATCCCACGGCCACCTGCTGCGTTTTCTCCATTAATGATTGTTACTGTAGGTGTATATTTTTTCTTTAATGCCGGTACGTATTGTTGAATCATACCTCTACCAGGAGATCCTACTACATCCCCAACAAATAATATTCTCATATGTCTTACCCTTTCTATGTACTGCATTTTTTATTGCTATAGCATTAAGGAAATTCCTTATAATATGTTTATTATAAGTTTGTTTCACTTTTACGCTATATAACTAACTGTCTTTATTTTATCCAATTCCAACACAAAAAAATAAAGTGGTGTTTCACCACTTTATTTTGCGTATTCCACTGCACGTGTTTCACGAATAACAGTTACTTTAATATGTCCTGGATAATCCAGTTCATTTTCAATACGTTTTCGGATATCACGAGCTAAACGATGAGCTTCTAAATCATCGATTGTATCTGGTTTTACCAAAATACGAACTTCACGTCCTGCTTGAATTGCAAATGATTTTTCAACGCCTTCATAAGACTCTGAAATCTCTTCTAACTTTTCAAGACGACGAATGTAGTTTTCAAGCGTTTCACTACGAGCTCCCGGTCTTGCAGCTGATAAAGCATCTGCTGCTGCAACTAAAACTGCAATGATAGAAGTTGGTTCTGTGTCACCATGGTGAGATGCGATACTGTTTATAACTACAGGATGCTCTTTATATTTCGTTGCGAGTTCAACACCAATTTCAACGTGGCTACCTTCTACTTCATGGTCAATCGCTTTTCCGATATCATGTAATAGACCAGCACGTCTTGCTAGTTTTTCATCCTCGCCAAGTTCTGCTGCCATAAGTCCAGTTAAATATGCAACTTCCATAGAGTGTTTTAAGACGTTTTGTCCATAACTTGTACGGTATTTTAAACGACCTAAAATTTTAATTAAATCTGGGTGTAATCCGTGAACACCCACTTCAAACGTTGTTTGCTCTCCGACTTCGCGAATATACTCGTCCACTTCACGTCTTGATTTTTCGACCATCTCTTCAATACGCGCTGGGTGAATACGTCCGTCCTGTACTAGTTTATCAAGAGCGATACGAGCTGTTTCACGACGAATTGGATCGAATCCAGAAAGGATTACCGCCTCTGGTGTATCATCGATAATTAAGTCAATACCCGTTAACGTTTCTAACGTACGAATATTACGACCTTCACGCCCGATAATACGTCCCTTCATTTCGTCATTTGGAAGATTTACAACCGAAACGGTTGTTTCAGCAACATGATCAGCTGCACATCTTTGCATTGCAAGAGATAAAATCTCTTTTGCTTTCTTATCCGCTTCTTCTTTCGCGCGAACTTCACTTTCTTTTACCATAACAGCGATTTCATGAGAAACTTCATTTTCTACTTTACCAAGAATAATTGCTTTCGCTTGTTCGCGTGTCAGATTGGAAATGCGCTCTAATTCTGTTTGTTGCTTTTGAACTAACTCTCCCACTTTGCTTTCCAACTCTTCAATCTGTTGTTGTCTCGCTACAAGAGAATCCTCTTTCTTCTCTAACTGCTGCTCGCGTTTATCGAGCGTTTCGTCTTTACGATCAAGGTTCTCTTCTTTTTGCATTAAACGATTTTCTTGTTTTTGTAATTCGCTTCTACGGTCACGAATTTCTAATTCAGCTTCTGTACGAAGTGTATGAATTTCATCCTTTGCTTCTAAAAGCGCTTCTTTCTTAAGTGCTTCAGCCTCACGATTCGCTTCGTCTAGAATACGTTTCGCTTCATTAGCCGCACCATTAATCTTCGCTTCAGCAATAGACTTTCGAACAAAAAAGCCAACAACTGCACCGACTGTTGTTGCAAGCAAAATGGAGATGAGTATCCAAACTGTACTACTCATGATTTCACCTCCCCTTGCTATGAATGAAAAAAGACTGTCGGCATGTACATTAAATTACAATATACAGCAAAGACCGTCGTCCCGCTTTTTTAAGGGACTTTCTTCATTTCACAATTAAAATGTCATATTATTATTTCGGTAAGTTTTAAACCTTACTCCGAATATTACTTCTCTTCTTGAGAAGAGTATATCGTATATAAGAAAAAATATACATTCTCATTGTATCTATCGTAATTTTCATTGTCAAGCGTTGTCTACTTTTACTTTCTTTACCTTCAGTCCTGAATGTTATCTGAATTTGAAAAATTGATAGCATATTATCCTGGAAAACCTTAGTAAATACCATTTTATTCCCTTAAAACGCATGAATATTCCTCTTTACACATCCCATTTGAGTCAAAAAAATATTTTAGCCACTACGATAAATACCCCTTTAATAGAAGGTAAAAAAATAAAAGACACGGGACCCGTGTCTTTTATTTTTTAATCTTGAAGAGTTGAATCTTCCGTGTCTTCCACACCAGAATCTTCACCAATTCCGTGATGATCACGAACAAAGAAGGCAATTTCCTCTCTTAAGTCCGTATTCTCTTTTAAGAATTGCTTCGAATTTTCACGACCTTGTCCTAAACGTTCTTCATTATAAGAATACCAAGCACCGCTCTTTTGAACGATATCAAGCTCAGAAGCCATATCCAAGATTTCACCTTCTCTTGAAATACCTTCTCCGTACATAATATCAACTTCAGCAACACGGAATGGTGGCGCTACTTTATTTTTCACTACTTTTACTTTTGTTTTATTACCAACGATGTCGTTACCTTGCTTTAATTGCTCCGCACGACGCACTTCAAGACGGACAGTTGAATAGAATTTCAACGCACGACCACCTGGAGTTGTTTCTGGGTTCCCAAACATAACCCCAACTTTTTCACGAATTTGGTTAATAAAGATTGCAATTGTTTTTGATTTGTTGATTGCTCCTGAAAGCTTACGAAGTGCTTGTGACATTAAACGTGCTTGTAAACCTACGTGTGAGTCACCCATGTCGCCTTCAATCTCTGCTTTCGGTACAAGAGCTGCTACAGAGTCAATTACGATAATGTCAACCGCACCACTTCGTACAAGTGCTTCTGCGATTTCTAATCCTTGCTCCCCTGTATCAGGCTGTGATAATAGTAATTCATCTATGTTAACGCCTAATTTTTGTGCATATACAGGATCCATTGCGTGCTCCGCATCGATGAATGCTGCTTGTCCACCTTGACGTTGTACTTCTGCAATTGCATGTAATGAAACTGTCGTTTTACCTGAACTTTCAGGTCCGTAAATTTCGATAATACGGCCACGTGGGTATCCGCCTACCCCTAGCGCCACATCAAGTGCTAAAGAACCACTTGAAATTGTAGAAATTCTACGTTCCGCTTGTTCTCCTAATTTCATAATTGAACCTTTACCGAATTGCTTCTCTATTTGTTTTAACGCCATATCTAATGCCGCTTGACGATCACTCATTCAAAATTCCTCCTTAACTGAATTGCTAATCTTATTATACCTATTTTCAATTCAATTTGCCAACAAAAATCGAACATTTATTCGTTTTTTTATTTTCCATCACACAAATACGGAATTTAACTATAAAAAAAGCTAGAAGAAACTTATATCTCTTCTAGCTTTTTATATAAATGATAAAATCCATATTTTGCTGATCGTTCTCTAATTTGTTGACGACTTCCACTTAAATTAAGAGGAAAGACTGCAGTTTGTTCACCATTAATCGCTAATCCAACAAATACTGTTCCTGGCTCTTTCTGTTCTGAAGCATCTGGCCCTGCTACCCCAGTGAAACTAATTCCGATATCCGCTTTTAATAAATCCTTAACATTTTCAGCAAGATAACGAGCACATTTTTTACTAACTGCACCATCAGTATGCAACACTTCTTCAGGCACACGTAAAACATGTTGCTTCACATCATTATGATAACAAATGACACCGCCCTTAAATACAGAAGAAACACCAGCATTTTCAGTTACTTGATTTCCAAAAAGACCACCTGTTAAACTTTCTGCACATGCTAAAGTTAACCCTTTTCTCTTCAATAACTCGATTGCCTTATAATGCAAAAATTCTTGGTCATATCCGTAGAAAAATTCTCCTACTCTTTCTAAAATCAAATCTTCCACATGTTGAATTAGTTTCTCCGCTTCGCTAACATTTTGATGCTTAGCGGTTAAACGTAATGTCACTTCTCCATCATTTGCTAGCGGGGCAATTGTTGGGTTTGTTTGTCCATCAATTAAATCTTGAACTTTCACCTCTAATTGGGACTCCCCAATACCGAAGAAACGAAGCACACGAGAATAAATGTTTTCTCCTGTTGTAAAATTACGTAAAAAAGGCTCTACGTAACTTACATACATTGGTTTCATTTCTTTTGGCGGCCCTGGTAATAAAATATAAACTTTTCCGTTCTTATTTACCCCCATACCCGGCGCCATACCGTGGTCATTTGCAAATACTGTTGCTCCATTTAAAACGAGCGCTTGCTTTTTATTATTCTCCGTAAATTCACGGCCTGTACGCTTAAAGTAATTACTTATTAAGGCTAATGCCTTTTCATCATACACAAGCTTTTCATCTAAACTAGCCGCTATCGTTTCTTTCGTTAAATCATCTTTTGTCGGTCCTAATCCACCTGTAAAAATAAGTATATCAGCACGTTCTTCCGCAGCTTCAATCGCCTTTTGCAGTCGCTTATTATTATCACCAACAACAGTATGATAGTAAACGTTAATTCCAATTGAAGCCAACTTTTCAGATAAAAACTGGGCATTTGTATTTGCAATTTGTCCAAGTAATAATTCAGTTCCAACCGCAATAATCTCAGCATTCATCCCAATTCCCCCATAAACTTCTATTTTGAGTTTACAAAAGCAGCTCTATTCTTCCAGAAATAATCCCATCCTGAAATAACAGTAAAGATTAATGCAATCCATATGAAGATATCAGCAACTGGAATATGGATTAAATTTAAAGGTACATCGTGTAATAAATATGCTGCAATCGCAATAATTTGTGTCCATGTCTTAATTTTCCCTAGCTGATTTGCCGCAACTACTTCCCCTGTTCCAGCAAGTACAAGACGTAAACCTGTTACAGCAAACTCACGACTGATAATTACAATAACAATCCAAGCCGGTACATATTGCATCTCTACCAATGTAATAAGTGCTGCCGAAACAAGTAATTTATCAGCTAATGGGTCAAGAAACTTCCCTAAATTCGTTACAAGATTATACTTTCTTGCGTAATGTCCATCAATCCAATCTGTAGCTGAAGCAATGATAAAGATAAGTGCCCCTACTAAATGTTGAATTGGCAAATCAACATCACCAATTTTGTATGAACCCCAATCAAAGGGCGCTAACATAATTACCATAAAAATTGGAATTAAGAAGATTCTAGATATTGTAATTTTATTTGGTAAATTCACAGCTATTCCTCCATCATATCAAAAACATTTGTTCATTGAAAAAAGTCATCGAAGCGATGACTGTTATTGTGCAGGTTGCTCTATCCCTTGGTTTTTTATCACCAATCTTTGGTGAAGTTCTTTTTCTGGGTCTAATGGGAAAGCAACCACTTGGCCATTCAGTTTAACTTCAACATTCGTTGCATTTCCAATATTAAGTCGTACTTCTTTTAATGTTGATACATCACGTTTTTCTGTTTGACCACCTTGTACTGTAGTGTTTAAAATTTCGTTACCCGCATCATCTTTAACATCTACATAGCTTGTACCCTTCGCTATGATTTCCAATTCTAACGTTTTATTATTATGAATTTCCAAAGTAGATACCTTACCAGTTGTTCCAACTACTTTCACTTCTTGCTGTCCCGTTGGTGGTGCTGGTTGCTCTTCTTTCTTTGGTTCTTCTTTCTTTGGTTCCTCTTTTTTTGGCTCTTCCGCTTTCGCTTCATCTTTCTTCGTATCTAACGGAGAATCTTTCGCTTTTTGAACTTCAATTTTCTCACTTTGAGCACTCGGAACTTTTTCATCATCTTTTCCAGTTAACGCTTGAAACACAAACCAGATTACCACTCCAACTGCAATTACTAACAGCGCAACTAAGATTTTCGGCATGTGATCTGCAACTGGCCATGATGAAGATTTTTGCATTGTTTCTTGTGTCTTTTGTCCCGTTGATACTTGTGGAACTTCACGCTTTTCAGATTGTGGTATCGTACTCTGATGTTCTACAAGTAGTTCCTCACCATTTAATCCAACCGCATCTGCGTATTGTTTAATGAATGCACGCGCATAAAAAGCTCCTGGCAATACAGCATAATTGCCTTCTTCAATTGCCACTAGATGGCGTTTTTGAATTTTTGTAATCTCATGCAGCTGATCAATAGACAAGCCTTTCGCTTCTCTTGCTTCTTTCAGCTTTTGTCCCAATTCCGTCACTACTAACACCTCAATATTTCTTTAAAAGTCAAACATAGAGAAATTATTTTGCGTACCTTGCTCAATTTCATCTACTAAATTATATTGAATTTCTTCATCATAATCGTTACGCAACTCGATAATATAATCAAAATCATCCAATGTGTATTCTGACTGACTCACAAATACATCAGGATGTTCCACAACTTTCGTTGCAGGCAATCTCATAATTTCACGAACGAGCTGCCAATGTCTTTCGTTGGCACGCTTCGTTGACACAATTCCATCTAGGATGAAAATATTGTCATCGCTATACTCATCTTCAATTAATTGACTACGAACAGTTTGCTTAATAAGAGTAGATGATACAAATAACCACCTTTTATTTGCACAAACACTTGCAGCAACAATGGATTCTGTTTTTCCGACACGAGGCATTCCGCGTATCCCAATTAGTTTATGGCCTTCTTTTTTCATAATTTCTGCCATAAAGTCTACCAGTAAGCCTAATTCATCACGCACAAATCGAAATGTTTTCTTATCATCTGCATCTCGTTGTATGTACCTACCATGCCTAACCGCTAGCTTATCTCTTAGCTTGGGCGGACGATATTTCGTTACCGTTATGTTATCCATCGTATTTAAAATTGATTCAAGTCTAGAGATTTGCTCTTGATTATCACACATAAGAAGTAACCCACGTCGTGCATTATCTACACCATTAATTGTGACAATATTAATGCCGAGCATACCGATTAACGAAGAAACGTCACCAAGCAAGCCAGGTCGGTTTTTATGTATTTCATATTCAAAATACCATTCAATCATCCAAGATCACTCCCCTTGCTTACTTTACACCTACGTACTATATTATATGATTTCACCTTAATAGGGAAGCTAAATGTATAATCTATCCTGTGTAATTATTATACAAAAAAAGTAGAGAGGAGAATCTCCTCTCTACTTTTACTTATGTTGTACAAACTTAACCATTAAGTTTGCAATTGTATGTTGCTCCTGTTCATCAGCAACTTTCCAAAGCTCAGCTAATAATTTCTCTTGGTCATTGCGTCCTTCTACTTCATTAGCAAGGTAGTCGCCAACACGAAATGCCATATCTGATACTGCACCGCCATCTAAACCTTTTCCTTGCGCTTGCTCTAAACGATCTCCTAAAAAGCTCTTCCATTGATCAAAATTTTCTAATACTGACATAATTAAGCACCTCACTATTGAGTAATAAAATCATGCTTAATTTGTGCAACTGTTCATTTTTTATGTAAGAAATTTTTAGCAGTGCCAACCGCCATTCACTCCGATGATTTGTCCAGTTATGTAAGATGCTCCTGGTGATACGAGGAATGAAACTGTTTTCGCTACCTCTTCTGGTAACCCTATTCTACCTAATGGTATATCTTCAGCGATTCCCATTTTATCTTCTTCAGAAAAAACACTTAACATTTCCGTTTCAATTGCTCCTGGTGCTACTGCATTCACACGTAATCCACTTAAAGAAACTTCTTTCGCTAGAGCTTTCACATATGAATTTTGCGCCCCTTTTACCATTGAATAAAGCACTTCACAAGAAGCCCCTATTTGTCCCCATATAGATGAAACAATTACAATATTACCGCTTCTCCTCCCGATCATAGGCGGAAGTGCCATTGAAAGTAATTTATATACGTTCTTCACTTGAAGTTCTACCATATAATTCAATTCATCGTTTGTTACATCTGTTACTAGTCCAAAAATACTCTTCCCAGCTGCGTATACGATAACATCAATAGGATGTTCAATTTGCCCCCACAATCGCTCTGCTCCATCACTAGAAGCCAAATTCGCTTGAACAGGGATAACTTCCCCCCATGCTTTCTGCAATTCCAATACCTTTCCTTCACTGTTATTGTAATGAACATAAACTGTATATCCATCTTGAATTAATTGTTTCGAAATAGCAGAGCCAATCCCTCCGCTCCCTCCAGTTACTAACGCATACTTTTTCATAAATTCCCTCTCTTATCTCTACAAGTTCAATTTTCACACAACTAAATAATACCCTCACCTTACAATTTTTCAATGATAAGATGAGGGTATCTTTAAAATGTTATTTTTTCGGTAACACCTGACAAACACTCATTTTTTCTTCTGACAACAATAATTTTGCCACTTCCTGTAAGTCTTGAACGGTTAGGCCTTCTAATACAGTCAATGCCTCAAATAGACTAGATTCATTAAACGCATATCGTGTAAATTGATTTGCAATATATTCTGGTGAATTCAACGAGCGTAAAAAACCACCAATTTTCTTTTTCTTCACTCGCTCTAATGCCGCCGCATCTAATTGATCATAATCTGTTTTTAATAAAATATCTTTTAAACGATCTGCCAATTCATCAGGTTGTTTCGTATCACCGCCAACCATTGCAAAACCGAAGTTATTTTCTTCTGTATAGTCATACGAGAATGAATCATCAATAAGCCCTTCATTATATAAAGCTTCGTAATGAACAGAACTTTTTCCAAATAAATAATCTAAAAGTAACGTAAGCGCAATTTCTTGTTTTAAAAGCGCTTGCCCTTTTTCTTTTAAATTAGTCGCTTTAATACCAACTAAACATTTCGGTGTTTGCACAGGCATTGAAATAATTTTTTTCTTTTCATTTACCTCATTTGGTTCCTCTTCAAATGAACGCACAATTTCTGGCTGGTTTTTATAATCTTTTTTCGCTTGATTTTCACGTACTAAATCCATTGTTTTCTCTGGATCAATTGCACCCACAACAAATAATAACATATTGCTCGGATGATAAAATGTTTCATAACATTCATATAATAAATCTTTCGTAATTTTACTAATAGATTCGATTGTCCCTGCAATATCAATTTTAATTGGGTGTTTTACAAACAAGCTATCAATTAACCCAAAGTACAAACGCCAATCTGGGTTATCTTGATACATTTGAATTTCTTGCCCAATAATTCCCTTCTCTTTTTCAACTGTTTTTTCAGAGAAATAAGGCTCTTGCACGAAGTTTAGCAATGTATTTAAATTTTGTTCTACGTTTGAAGTACATGAAAAAAGGTAAGCTGTTCGTGTGAAGGATGTAAAAGCATTTGCCGATGCTCCTTGTTTACTAAACAATTGGAAAGCATCGTGATCTTCTTTTTCAAATAATTTATGCTCAAGAAAATGCGCAATCCCATCAGGCACACGAATCATTTCTTCTTTCCCTAATGGTACAAATGTATTATCTACTGAACCATATTTCGTCGTAAACGTCGCAAATGTTTTATTAAATCCTTGTTTCGGTAAAACATATACATCTAATCCATTAGGAAGTTTTTCATAATAGAGTGTTTCTTTTAATTGCTCATAAACAATTTTCTCCATTTATTCTCCCTCCGTTCCTTGTAAAAAGTAAATTGTATCTAGTTCAATATTTTTAGCAACTTTTACAATTTCTTCTTTTGTCACACTTTCTATACCTGTAAGCCATTCTTCAACTGGACGTGTACGATCTGAAATAATACCATGATATAGCATTTCTACAAATCCACGCGGTGTATCAATCGCCTCTAATATTTGATTTTGGATGACACTTTTTGTTTGATGTATTTCTTCTTCAGAAAACTCTCCGTTTTGCATCGCAAGCATTTGTTCTTTAATAATCTCAACTGCTTTTTCATAATTTTTCGCTTCGATTCCTGACATAACAAATAATAAACCTTTATGACTTTCAAAGCGCGATGCTGCATAGTACGCTAAACTATTTTTTTCACGCACATTTACGAATAACTTCGAATGAGAAAAACCACCAAACAATCCATTGAACAATTGCAATGCAAAATAATCTTCATCTTTATATGTGACAAATGTACGATAACCGATGTGTAATTTACTTTGTTTTAATTCTTGTTTTTCAACAACTTCTTTTTCTTCATTATTTCGTCTATGAAGGAGTACATTTCTTTCTCTCACTGGACGAACTGAAATAGAAAAATATTTACTTACAAGATCAACGGCGTTTTCTGAAATATCACCAATAATATATAGATCCATTTCATCTTCCGCTAACACCTTTTGATAATATTGATACAGACTTTCATTTGTAATAGACGTAACACTCTCTTTTTTTCCATTTGCACTTAAACGATACGGTTCTACTTTGCACATTTCTTCAATTAAACGCTCGTTTGCATAACGCATTTTATCATCATAAGTAGCTTCAATTCTCTGTAACAGTGCTCTTTTTTCACTTTCTACGATAGAAGATAGGAAACCGTTCCCCTCCGTTGCTGGATGTAACACAATATCAGACAACATAGAAAGTGCTTTTTCAAATAACGGTGGTGCATCATGTAAATAAACTTCATTTGCAATGTCTACATAAATGGAGATAATATGGTCTTCCCCTTTTTTACTTACATCTACCGCTAAAGAAGACCCGTATAATTCTTCTAAATATTGACGAAGACGAATTACAGAAGGTAATTTTTCTGTCGCACTTTGCAATACGTATGGCAATAGAGCACGCTCTGTCACCGTCTCCTCATTTAAAGGCGCTTTAAAACGAAATACAAAGGTATTCGTTTTATATTTATCAGTCGGAATAATATGTACGCGCAAACCACCTAACTCATGTAGTTGTTGTTCCATTAGTTTCATTTATAGCCCTCCTTTACTTATATAGGAATATTCCTCTTCAATATACAGTTTTTAGAAATAAAAAATCAACTTTTCTCCCTTATTATGCTTACATATGATTCTTTCTAAAAACTTTAATATGTAAGGAACATAGTAAAATTCCGTATTAAATATATTCTATGTAAAAAAGCCCACACTAATGTGCGAGCTTTTTTATACTTATAAAATACTTATCGTTTTCCTTTTTCATAAGGAGTTCCTAATGCTTTCGGAGCTTCAGAACGACCTACAAAACCAACAAGCGCTAATATTGTGAATACATATGGTAATATCGTTAATAAAACACTTGGAATTTGATCTAATACAGGAATTGTTCCGCCCGTTACACTAAGAGATTGCGCAAAACCAAAGAATAGAGCTGCACCTAGTGCGCCTAGTGGATTCCACTTTCCAAAAATCATAGCAGCTAAAGCTAAGAAACCTTGTCCTGTAATAGTTGCCCCTGAGAAGTTATTAGAAATTGACATTGCAAAAATCGCTCCACCAATTCCAGCAAACACTCCTGAAATACAGACTCCAATATAGCGCATTTTATATACGTTAATCCCCATCGTATCCGCTGCCATTGGGTGTTCACCAACAGCACGTAGACGAAGACCGAACGGTGTTTTATAAATAACATACCAAACAACGAATGCTAAAATAATGGCAATATACGACGTTATTGGTACGTTCGAGAAAAATATTTTCCCTAAAACTGGAATATCCGAAAGGCCTGGAATATCAATCTTTTCAATACGATACTGAATAAAGTCAGTCTGCCCTTTATCAAAAATCTTCTTAATTGCAAATACTGTTAAACCAAGAGATAAGAAGTTAATTGCTACACCACTTACAACTTGATCCGCTCGGAATGTAATAGAGGCTACCGCATGAAGTAATGCAAATAATCCACTACCAATTGCCGCAAATAATAACGCAATCCATGGAGTCATCGTTCCCCAAGTATCACCCATTAATAAGTTTGTAACTACTCCAATAAATGCACCAAATAGCATTAGTCCTTCTAATCCGATATTTACAACACCCGATCTTTCACTAAACACACCACCTAATGCTGTGAAAATGATAGGTGCCGATGTATATAACGTACCCGTCACAAGAATGGCTAATATATCTAAAAAGCTCATTTATTTCCCCTCCTTGCTCATGCGTGTAAGCGCCCATCTTAACACATAACTACATGCAACAAAGAAGATGATACATGCAATAATTACATTAATAAGCTCTGATGGTACATCTGCCTCAAAGTTCATTTGAGGGGAAGCACTTTTCAAACCACCAAATAATAAAGCTGAAAGGATTATCCCAAACGGATTATTCCCTCCAAGTAATGCTACAGCAATCCCGTCAAATCCTACTCCTGTAAACGAAGACATCGCTGTCATACTTTGGAATGTCCCTAATCCTTCCATTGCTCCACCAATCCCTGCAAATGCACCAGCAATTGTCATGGAGAATACTACATTACGAGAAACTTTCATACCTGCATATTGAGAAGCATGCTGATTAAATCCTACCGATTTTAATTCGTAACCTAAAGTTGTTCGATCTAATAAGAACCACATTAAAATAGCGATTAATATTGCTACAATAATTCCCCAGTGAAGACGCGAACCATCAGTAATAGAAGCAAGCCAGTCTGAAGATAGTGACGCACTTTCTTTAATATCATACGTTTTGTCATTACCCGCATGTAAGAAACGCTTAATGATGTCATACGTTACATACAACGCGATATAGTTCATCATAATGGTTACAATAACTTCATTCACTTGAAACTTCCCTTTTAAATATCCCGGAATGAAGCCCCAAATTCCGCCCACCAATGCTGCGAATAAAATAGATAATGGAATATGAAGGAACGCTGGTAGTGAAACTGCATAACCGAACCAAACCGCTGCAAGCCAACCAACTAACAATTGACCCTCTACCCCGATATTAAATAAACCTGTACGAAATGCAAACGCCACTGATAAACCAGCAAGAATAAGCGGTATCATTGTACGAAGCGTTTCACCAATCGCACTTGCGCTACCGAACATGCCCGTCCAAAGTGCACTATAACCAACAATTGGATCATAGCCACTAACTAGCATTACAATCGCTCCGACAAGTAAGCCGAAAATAACGGATAGTACTGGGACTAAAATATTTATCGTTCGCTCTGTTAAAAGTTTTTTAGCCATTGGTACCCACCTGCTCCTTCTTTGTTCCTCCAGCCATTAACAATCCAAGCTGTTGTTCATTCGTTTCTTTCGCATCAACTATTGCTACAATTTTCCCTTCATAAATAACAGCAATTCGATCGCTAACATTTAAGATTTCATCTAACTCTAGTGATAAAAGTAATACACCTTTTCCTTTATCCCTTTGCTCTATTAATCTCTTATGAATAAATTCAATTGCTCCTACATCTAAACCACGTGTTGGCTGTGCCGCGATTAATAAATCTGGATCACGATCTACTTCACGTGCAATAATTGCTTTTTGTTGATTTCCCCCAGATAGAGCGCGTGCTAACGTTTGCTCACTAGGTGTACGTACATCAAACTGTTCAATCAGAGCCTTTGCTTTTTCTGTAATTTTGCTGAAATTTAAAATCCCTTTCTTTGAAAACGGATTTTTATAGTACGTTTGCAGAACTATATTATCTCTAACAGAAAAATCAAGGACGAGTCCGTGTTTATGACGATCTTCTGGAATATGACCAATTCCCTCTTCTGTTATTCTTCTAACAGGCCAATTTGTTATTTCTTTTCCTCTAATTGCAATAGAACCTGACTCAACTTTTCGTAAACCAGTAATTGCTTCTATTAATTCACTTTGTCCGTTTCCATCAATCCCTGCAATCCCAACAATTTCCCCCGCACGAACAGTTAAGTCAAGGCCTTTTACAGCAGGTAGTTGACGTGCATCGTGAACAACAAGGTTTGCAATTGAAAGTACCTCTTCTTTTGGCTTCGCGTCTATTTTTTCTGTTTTAAAATTCACTTGACGTCCGACCATTAATTCTGCAAGTTTATTTTCATCCGTATTTGCAACGTCAACCGTTCCAATCCCTTTTCCTTTACGAATAATCGTACAACGATCGCAAACTTCCATAATTTCTTTCAACTTATGTGTAATAAGAACAATAGATTTTCCTTCTTGCACAAGCTTTTTCATAATTTGAATTAGCTCATGAATTTCTTGTGGTGTTAACACAGCTGTCGGTTCATCAAATATTAAAATTTCTGCACCGCGGTAAAGAGTTTTCAAAATCTCAACACGCTGTTGCATACCAACTGAAATATCCTGTATTTTCGCATATGGATCTACAGCTAAGCCGTATTGTTCAGACAGTTTTTGAATTTCTTTAGCAGCTTCCTCAACAGCAATTTTCCCTTTTTTCTTCGGTTCATTTCCGAGAATAATATTCTCTGTAACTGTAAAATTATGAACAAGCATAAAGTGCTGATGAACCATTCCAATACCAAGGTCATTTGCCACATTCGGATTGGTAATGTTTACAGACTTTCCTTTAATTTTAATTTCACCTTGTTCTGGTTGGTACAAACCAAATAGTACATTCATCAATGTGGATTTCCCTGCACCATTTTCTCCAAGTAAAGCATGTATCTCACCCTGCTTTACTTGCAGCGTAATATCATCATTCGCTACAATGCCTGGGAATACTTTCGTAATATTATTCATTTCAATTACGTATTCCATTGTGTTCCTCCTTTTAACAGGGAACATTCCCTATTACACTATTAACTTATTAAGCAATTCGGAAGTTTTATACATACAAAGGTTAGTTCTATGAACTAACCTTTGCTATTTCTCTATTTATTTTTTTAGAGAAGCTTCATATTCTTTATACTCTTTATCTGTAGCCGGTACTTTAATTTCACCGTCTGTAATTTTCTTTTCAAATTCTTCTACTTTTGTTAAAATTTCAGGGTTAACTTTTTTCACGTTATCAGTTGTTTTTGAAATACCAATACCGTCATCTTTTAAGCCAAACGCTTCAATTTTTCCACCTTTTAACTTTCCATCTTTTGCTTCTTTAGCTACTTTTTCTACAGCTACATCAACGCGTTTTATCATTGAAGTTAATGTTACATTTTCAGGCATACCTTCTTGATGTTGGTCACGGTCAACACCGATTACCCAAACATTTTCACCTTTTTTCTTACGATTTTTCGCTTCAGTGAACACACCGTTACCTGTACCACCAGCAGCATGATAAATTACATCTACGCCTTGACCGTACATTGCTGAAGCAAGAACTGTGCCTTTTTCAGGCTTATCGAATGCTTCTGCATATTCAGATACGATTTCAATGTTTGGATTTACTGCCTTTGCACCAGCTTTAAATCCATTTTCAAATTTACTAATTAAATCACTCTTCATTCCACCAACAAATCCTACTTTATTCGATTTTGTTGACATAGCCGCTACCGCACCTACAAGGAATGATCCTTCATGATCTTTAAATGTAATGCTCGTTACGTTCGGTGCATCTACAACAGTATCTACGATTGCAAATTGTTGTTTTGAAGATTCTTTTGCAACTTCTTTAATTGCACCTTCTAATTTATAACCAATTCCGAAAGTTAAATCATATTTATCTTTTGAGAATTTTTTTAAATTCGGAATATAATCAGCTTCTTTTTCAGACTGAAGGTAACGATAATTTGTCTTTTCTTTTAAACCATTATCTTTACCAAACTTTTGTAACCCTTCCCAAGAAGATTGGTTAAATGATTTATCATCAACGCCCCCAACATCTGTTACGAGACCAACCTTGAAGTCTTTATTGTCTTTCGTGTCTTTCGTGTCACTGCTCGCCTTATCCGAGTTACCACATGCACCTAAAACTGTACTTGCTGCTAATGTTAATGATAATAAAAGGCCTGCTTTTTTCTTCATACTAGAAACCCCTCCAAAAATGATATATATTTATTTATTCTTACGCTGCTGTCCCTTACTTCTTGCTGTCACCTCCCTAAAAAGAAATTTACCTACATACGCTTTCTTAATACGTGGAAGCTAAACTTATCAGCTCTAAAGTAATTGATAGAATATAAGATTGGCTCATCATTTTGATCATAGTGCATTTGTTTTAATACAAGCAGTGCTGTTTCAGGCTCACATTCTAAAATCGGTGAGATTTTCGGATGATAGCCAATTGGCTCAATGTGAGCAACCGCATATGTTATGCGTTTATGCGTGTTATTATGTATCACCGTTAATAATGATTCCTCATTGTAACCCGATAAATCTGGCAATATTTCTTTTGCAAGTTTATCGATACAATACACAACAGGTTCCCCATCTGCTGTACGCACGCGTTCAATCATCACTGCATTAAAACCATCTTCACTATTAAACTTCTCTTTTTCCTCTTCTGTTAAAGTTGTAGTAGATGATGATAAAAAGATTGTTCCTGGTGTTTTCCCCACACTAGAAATCATATCTGTAATACTAGAAAGTTGTTCTATTCCAGAAGAAAATAATGGCTTTGCATTTACAAATGTCCCTACACCATGTCTACGAATGACAACATTTTCTTCTTCTAAAATACGCAACGCTTCCCTTAAAGTCGCTCTACTTACGCCAAGTTCTTTCGCTAAATCAAACTCTGATGGTAACTTTTGTCGTTCTTTATAAGCTCCATCTTTAATTTTTTCTTTGATGTGATCAATCACCCGTAAATATAGGTGACGACTATCGGATTTTACTGACATAAGACTCCCCCGCATTTCAATTATTCGACCTCTGATGTAAGACTTCTTTTCTCTTTTTTCAACTTACAACATAGTACAAATGACTAACTACTAAAAATAAGCGCAATTGTCGAATAAATAATAATAATTTTTTAAGATGAAATTTTCACTCTTTACTGTATAAAAAAAACTTTGCACCATAAACATTCCTCATTTCGAGAAAAAGTTCGGCACAAAGATCCTTTACATCCTTTGTTACACACTTTTCCCCTCATAGTCTAGCAATTCATGGTTGCCAGGTAGAAACTTATGGACCTTATCTCCAAGATTATATGAGGCAGTGATTCTTTTCGAAGTAATCTTACCATTTGCTCTCATACGTGTCAACAAAATCTAACATTTTTCTACATTAAATATCGAACATTTACAAAAAACACAATCAAAGTATTCGTATTCTAAAGAGTACCTCTAAATGTAAGCCCTTTCTTTACTGCTGAGTATAGTATATAACAAAAACACTATATAAAAAAGCCTAATTGTAAAAACAATTAGGCTTTTTTTAAGAACTTTTTTCTTGTACATCATTAATGAGCACTTCTCTTGGTTTACTACCTTCATATGGACCTACTACACCATTCATTTCCATTGCATCAATTAGACGAGCAGCTCGCGTATAACCTACTCTAAACCTACGTTGCAGCATAGAAACAGATGCTGTTTGCATTTCCACTACAAGTTGAACTGCTTCATCGTATAATTCATCTTCTACTTCCTGCTTTGTATCAGGAACATCTTGCGGAATCATATCTTCTTGATATTGCGCTTTTTGCTGTCCAATAACATATTCTACAACTCTCTCAACTTCATCATCTGATAAAAATGCACCTTGTACACGTACAGGTTTCGATGCACCAATTGGTATAAACAGCATATCTCCACGACCTAACAGCTTCTCTGCACCACCACCGTCAAGAATTGTGCGAGAATCCGTTTGAGAAGATACAGCGAATGCAATACGTGATGGAATATTCGCTTTAATAACACCTGTAATAACATCAACCGATGGACGCTGCGTCGCAATAATTAAATGAATACCAGCAGCACGAGCCATTTGCGCGAGACGCATAATCGCATCCTCTACATCAGACGAAGCAACCATCATTAAATCCGCTAACTCGTCCACAATGACTACAATATACGGTAATTCGGGTTGTTTCGCTTCTGATTGACTATTATGTTCTTTAATATGGTCATTATAACCTTCAATGTTACGCGTACCACTATGAGCAAATAATTCATAACGACGTTCCATCTCACTCACAACTTTTTTCAATGCTTGCGATGCTTTTTTCGGATCAGTTACAACTGGCGTTAACAAATGAGGTACACCGTTATATACATTTAACTCTACCATTTTCGGGTCAATCATCATTAATTTCACTTCATGTGGTTTTGCACGCATTAAAATACTAACAATAATACCGTTAATACATACACTTTTCCCGCTACCTGTCGCACCAGCTACGAGTAAATGGGGCATTTTATTTAAACGAGCTAATACAGCTTCACCTGTAATATCCCGTCCAAGACCAATTAACAACTTCTCTTCCGGATGATTATTAGCCTTAGAATCAAGAACTTCCCTCAGCGTTACCATCGAAACTTCTGAGTTCGGAACTTCGATCCCTACAGCTGATTTCCCGGGAATTGGCGCTTCAATACGAATGTCCTTTGCAGCTAAAGCAAGCGCTAAATCATCACTTAAACTGACAATTTTGCTTACCTTTACCCCCATATCAGGATACACTTCATATTTTGTAACTGCAGGACCTCTATGTACTTTTGTTACTTTCGCTTTCACACCGAAACTTTGGAATGTACGTTCTAATTTTCGAGCATTCTCATAAATTTCAGCATTTTCATTTGTAACTTGCTTATTCTTTGGAAATTTCAATATATCAAGTGAAGGAAGCTTGTAATCTTTATTTTCTACATTTGAAAATTGCATAGGAGGTGCTTGTGCTTCACTCTCTAACGATTCAACGATTTTTTCCCCACGCTTTTTCTTTGGTTCTTCAATTGGTGGAGTCTCTTCAATAGACGGCGAAGTTATCAAATCTTCTTGCTCTACTTCGATTCGTTTATCCTCTTCTTCATTTACAGGATAATTCTCAGTGAAATTTGAAATAATTGGCGGATCAATTTGAATTTCTTCCATCGGCTCAATAACTTCTTCTTGTTCTGCAACACGTTTGCTTCTTGTACTTCTTGTTGTTTTTTTCTTTTCTGTTTGTTCAGCCGTTCTTTTGGATCTCCAATCTTTATAATCCCCTTGCATCACTTGAAATTGACTTCTAAGAATTCTACCAACTGGAGCTAACACTTCTCCAATATGTTTATTTGTTATACAGAGTACCCCAAGAATAACTAAAATAATTCCAATGATATAGGCTCCTACTTCGTCGAATAAGAAGTAACATGTCGCGAACATAAGCGCACCAAACATACCACCGCCTAAATGAACGCTATCTGGCCCCTTTTTCATTTCAAGAAAGAAGTTATCTTTCGTACTCACAATCACAGAAGTATTTTGCACTGCTCCATCTTTTGTAAGAAGGTTAAATAATGTAATATGACTAAACATTAATATCGCCAATACAATTAAATAAAATCCAATTAACCGTTTATTTAAAAGGTTCGGCCATCCGCGTTTTATAACAAAGGAAATCGATAGAGCTATTACACCTAACACACCAATTATGTACCACTCACCAAAGAAGAAGCGAAAAAATAACACAAACGATTTCCCTACAACGCCTAGCTGCAAAATCGTAATGATTGAAAGTGCAAAAAGAGTTAAACCGACGATTTCATAATACAAAGTTGGCTTTATCGTACGTCTTGCCTTTGCCTTCGTCCCTCTTTGCTTTTGTTTTGCCATTTCTTCACCTCGTGTTCTACATATAAGTAAAGCTCCCTTAAAAACGCTCTACTTATATGTCTGTTTTCTCTATTTTTCAGGTCTTTATATCTTCTATTTTTACACTTCTTGTAAAATGCTAAATAAACAGAAGAAAGCAGCCTACTCATGGCTGCTCAACCGTCTTGTTTTTTATATTATACCATAGCTCCTAAACAAAATCCTTCTTTTTGCTAAAAGGTTATTTTCTGACCAGGCTCAAATTCTAAGTAGTGAAGTGGGTTCGTACTGAGCACACGTACAATAGAATAATACCCATGTTCCTCTTCAGAAACCATTAATTCTACACCATTTATATTTACAACTTTTTGACTTTCACATAGTGAATAATCGGCCGGATACACAAGTTGCTCTGGCATAATTGTATATAAAATCATTGTAGCATTGTCCCTTCTGCACTATCTTCCGCGCGAACATCTATTAATTCGTTTAATTTTCGAATCGCATTTCCAATACCACCAACATCATCTATAAGACCGTACTTTACTGCATCCCCACCAATTACATTCGTCCCAATATCTCGCGTTAAATTCCCTTTCGCAAACATAAGCTCTTTAAAACGATCTTCTGTTACTTTCGAGTGCTTCGTCACAAAACGAATGACTCTTTCCTGCATTTTATCCAAATACTCAAATGTTTGTGGCACACCTATGACAAGACCTGTTAAACGAATGGGATGAATTGTCATCGTTGCAGTTTCCGCAATAAACGAATAGTCAGTAGAAACGGCAATCGGTACACCTATGGAATGTCCCCCACCTAAAACTAAAGATACTGTTGGTTTTGAAAGTGAAGCTACCATTTCAGAAATTGCTAGCCCAGCTTCAACGTCACCTCCAACTGTATTTAATATTAAAAGCAAACCTTCAATTTTCGGATTTTGTTCAATCGCAACAATTTGCGGAATGATATGCTCATATTTTGTTGTTTTATTTTGCGGTGGTAATTGAACATGACCTTCCACTTGTCCAATAATCGTTAAACAATGAATACGTGATTCATTCATCTGTGGTACATTTGTCTGTCCAAGCTGTTGAATTTTTTCTACTATTGAAGCCTCTTTTCCAGCTTCTTTTGGCTCAGCTTCTTTTTCTTCATTTGTATATCGTTCACGTTCTGTCATTTCGCATCCCCTTTCACTCGTATATAACTATTATTTCTTAAGTTATAAATTTCATTCGATAGGGTTAAAAAGAAAAAAAAATCACCCATAAGGGTGATCTTTTTTATACTTCCATAATAATCGGTAAAATCATAGGTTTTCTCTTTGTCTCTTCGTACAAGAACTGTCCTAATAATTCACGAATATTTTGTTTTAACATTGACCATTCAATTGAATATTCTTTAATTGACTGCTCAACAATCATACGTACAATCTCTGTAGATCGTTCAATTAACGCTTCTGATTCACGAACATATACGAAACCACGTGAAATGATTTCTGGACCAGAGATAATTTTCTTTTCATCTTTACCAAGCGTTACAACAACTACTAATATCCCATCTTGAGATAGCATCTTTCTATCTCGAAGAACGATATTACCAACGTCACCTACACCTAGTCCATCAATTAAAACATTACCAGCTTGTACTTTACCAACTAAATTCGCTTCATCGTCACCAAAAGCAATTACATCGCCTTTTTCTACGATAAAGATATTTTCTCTTGTAATACCTACATCTTCAGCTAAATATGCATGTGCTTTTTGCATACGGAACTCACCATGTACGGGTACAAAGTACTTCGGTTTCATTAAATTCAACATTAATTTTAATTCTTCTTGGCTACCGTGACCTGAAACGTGAACTTTTCTTTCGCCGTAATAAACAACTTCAGCTCCAGCTCTAAATAACAAATCAATAATTTTTGATACAGATATTTCATTACCCGGAATTGGCGAAGCAGCAATGATAACAGTATCACCTTTACGAATTGAAATTTGTTTATGTGCTTGTTTTGCCATTCTAGATAGAGCAGCCATCGGTTCACCTTGACTACCTGTTGTTAAAATAGCTACCTTTTTCTCTGGGAAGTTGTCTACTTCTTGTAATGAAATAACCATACCTTCTGGAACATCTAAATAACCAAGACGTCTTGCAATGTCTACTACTTTCACCATACTACGTCCTACTACTGCTACTTTTCGCCCTGTTTCGGCTGCTGCATCAAATACTTGTTGAATACGATGTACATTCGATGCAAATGAAGCAACGATAATACGACCTTCTGCGCCGTAGAACACTTTAGAAATTTCTACACCAACTTCTTTTTCTGAACCTGTATACCCTGGACGCTCTGCATTTGTACTATCAGATAATAGGCAAAGTACACCTTCATTTCCGATTTGCGCCATTTTCCCAAGATCTGCTCCACTATTTCCAATTGGAGTTTGATCGAATTTAAAGTCTCCCGTATATACGACTGCACCTTTTGATGTATGGAAACAAACGCCAACAGAATCCGGAATACTATGTGTCGTTCCGAAGAATGACACTGTTGTAGTGTTAAACTCTACCGTTGAGTTTGAATCGATTGTTTTTAGGTCTACACGGCCTAACATGCCCGCCTCACCAAGTTTTTCTTGTATAAGCCCTACTGTTAATTTCGTTGCATAGACTGGAATAGATAATTTACGAAGTACATACACAATTCCACCAATATGATCTTCATGACCGTGAGTAATAAATAAACCCTTTACTCGCTCTTGATTTTCCACTAAATATGTAATATCAGGAATAACGATATCAATTCCAAACATTTCATCTCCCGGGAACATTAACCCCGCATCTACGATAAAGATTTCAGAATCAATTTCAACACAGTACATGTTTTTCCCGATTTCACCTACTCCACCAAGAGCAAATACTTTAACAGACTCATTCTCTTTTCTCTTCATGTTGTTGCCTGGTTTAAAAATCTTGCAAACACTGATTTCACTAAAATTGCAGAGACACCAGGGGAAACTCTACAACCACCATATTTTCACCGTCCAAGACGAATGTCCTTACCGTTATGCGATATCATGTCCTTGTTTATTTTTAAACCAGGTTTCACCTCTCTTTCATTATATAAATCAAATATCTTATTCGATATGATATGAAAATTTAATTAAATTATAATTTTTCCCAATTTTGCTAAGCATACCCGTACTAAGCTACTTAGCCATATTATACCTGATACAAGAAATAGAACACAAGTTAAATCGTGCGAAAGAAAAAGTAAAAGAAAGGAACAGCACTAAAAGTATATGGCTTATTTCCGCTGCTTTTATACTCCATGTTATTTGGAAAAAACTACCCTAAATACTTTAAATTACTTTCATTTGATGGATTTCCTAGATTTTTTTCTTGAATTGCACAAAAACACTTATAAAATGAAGCTTTTTTATAGATTACGTCATATTTGAGGCAATTCCTATAAAAACATAACCGAAAGTATTTTCTGTACTAGCAACTACTTTTCAACAAAATTAAAGA
Source organism: Bacillus sp. L_1B0_5 (assembly GCF_000836715.1). Lineage (NCBI taxonomy): Bacteria > Bacillati > Bacillota > Bacilli > Caryophanales > Bacillaceae > Bacillus > Bacillus sp. L_1B0_5. Next base: position 97,447 of record NZ_JXIS01000040.1, read on the forward strand.
TGTAAGATCCTTTTCTTATAAACATTGCATTACATGACAAAAAGCTATGAATTACAAAATCCCGCTAAAAATTTAATAAGGTTAAATTTTTAGCGGGATTTGACAGTCACTATCGAGAACAAGAGGTTGAAACAAAATTAACGAAAGGACCATATCATACTTTAGCCAGTAGAGAACGCGTAGCGTAATATACTCGTTTTCAACATAAAATATTTTCTATATAGGGTCATATACAGACGAGAAAGGCGAGCCTAAAATCATTTTACAAAAGATTTACATTAAAACAGATTCAAACATTTTCATATCAATAAAAAAATGACCTAGTTCCACACTAGGTCATTTTTATTAACGAGGAATAGATTGCATTACAGATTGTAACGTTACTCTTTCTTCTTCTGTTAATGGAAGAAGTGGTAAACGTACAGAACCTACATCTAATCCAACCATTTGTAACGCTGTTTTTACTGGAGTTGGACTTGGCGCCATAAATAACGAATCAGTTACTCTTACAAGTAATTGATGTAATTTTTGTGCCTTCTTAAACTCTCCTGCTTGAAATGCTGTAATCATTTCTTGCATTTCGTTTCCGATGACATGAGATGCTACCGAAACGATACCTTTCGCTCCAACTGCCATAGCCGGTAACGTTAAACCGTCATCACCGCTGTATACCGCAAAGTCGTCCGCTGTTTTTTCAATGATTTCTGTCATTGTTAACACATCGCCGCCGGCATCTTTAATAGCAACAATGTTTTCTATTTCTGATAAACGAACAACTGTATCAACGGAGATTTGTACAATAGATCGTCCTGGAACGTTATATAGCATAACCGGAAGCGGCGTGCTTTCAGCAATTGCCTTAAAATGCTGATACATTCCTTCTTGACTCGGCTTGTTATAATACGGTGCTACTAGCATTACTGCATCCACACCAACTTCTGTTGCCTTTTTAGTCAAGTCAATAGAAGCATGCGTATTATTGCTACCTGTTCCAGCGATTACGGGCACTCTTTTATCGACAACAGATACGACATGGCGATATAACGCTACTTTCTCTTCTGAAGTTAATGTAGGAGATTCGCCTGTCGTTCCTCCTACCACGATTGCTGTTGTACCGTTATCAATTAAATAATTTACCAATTTCGTTGTCTTCGCAAAATCGATATTACCGTTTATATCAAACGGTGTTACCATCGCAGTTGCAATTGTCCCAAAATCTATCATGGTCTCACTCCTTATTGTTCCAGTTGCTTTTCTTTTGAAAGCTCAAACGCACTATGTAATGCATTTACAGCCTCCACTAAATCAGTTTCTTTTACAAGAACCCAAATTGTTGTATGACTATCTGCCGATTGCAGGATTTGAATACCTTTTTCTGCTAAAGCTGTAACGATTTTCGCAGTAACCCCTGGGTATCCTGCCATTCCAGCTCCAACGATAGATACTTTCGCACAATGCTCTGTCACAATTGGCTCATATCCAAGGTTCTTTAATAATTTAACTGCATGACTTGATACATTATCACTCACCGTATATGCTACGCCAGTAGGTGAAATGTTAATTAAATCGACACTGATTCCTTCGTTCGCCATTTCTTTAAACACATGTTGCTGCAAATCATATGCCGTTTCTTTTGCAAGCACTTTAATTTGCGTTACGTTTGATACGTGGGCAATACCTGTAACAGGACGTTCTTCTACATCACGACCTCTTGTAGCACCGTCATGTGCTGAAATAAGCGTACCTTCACTCTCAGAATACGTAGAACGTACACGAAGCGGTACTTTTGCATGCATCGCAATTTCAACTGCACGTGGATGAACGACTTTCGCACCTTGATAAGCCATGTTACAAATTTCGTTATACGTTACAGTTTGAAGATGACGTGCATCTTTTACAATACGAGGATCCGCAGTCATAACACCTTCTACATCAGTGAATATATCGATGTATTCAGCATGAAGCGCAACACCTAATGCTGAAGCTGAAGTATCGCTACCTCCGCGTCCAAGTGTTGTCGTATCACCTTTTTTCGTTTGCCCTTGGAATCCTGTAACGACGATTACATCTACATTTTCTAACTCTTCATGTATACGATCGCAATTCATTTCAATAATCTTTGCATTCGTAAAGTCATCATTCGTTACAAAACCAGCTTGTGCACCATTTAATGCTGCTGCTTTTATACCGTTCTCATTCAACATATTAGAGAAAACAATTGCAGAGATTAACTCTCCGCACGATAATAATAAATCTTGCTCACGTTTAGAAATAGTAGATTCCTCTTGATTTACAAGACTTAATAACGTATCCGTTGCATATGGTTCACCTTTACGACCCATAGCAGATACGACAGTAACTACTTTATAACCAGCAGCTAATGATTTTTTTATATGATGAAGCGCATGCTTACGTCCATTGTCATCACGTACTGATGTGCCACCAAATTTTTGAACAATTATTTTCATATTTTGCACCTTCTCTTAGCCGTTTACACTAATTGTAATTTTACTAAGCGCTCTGCAATTTGAACAGAATTCCATGCAGCGCCTTTTAATAAGTTATCAGATACGACCCAAAGATGGAATCCTTTATCGTTATTTAAATCTTTACGGATTCTTCCAACGAATACTTCGTTTTTACCTACTGCAGTAGCTGGCATTGGATATAACTGCTCTTCTGGATTATCTTGCAGAACAATACCTTCCGCATTTGCAAGTAAGCTCTTTAATTCTGCTACTGTTACGCCTTCTTTTTCTACTTCGATGTAAACAGACTCAGAGTGTCCTGATACAACTGGTAAACGTACACATGTTGCCGCTACTTCTAATTCAGGCATATGCATAATTTTTTTCGTTTCATTAATCATTTTCATTTCTTCAAACGTAAATCCATTATCTTGGAACTTATCAATCTGTGGAATCGCATTAAAAGCAATTTGGAAATGCTTCTTATCGCCTGATACAGGAAGAACATTTGCCTTAACTTCTTCGCCATTTAAGATTGCTTGTGATTGTTCATGAAGTTCTTCAATAGCTGCCGCACCAGCACCTGATACAGCTTGATATGTGGAAACGATTACTCGTTTTAAACCATATTGCTGACGAACTGGCTCAAGAGCTACTACCATTTGAATTGTAGAACAGTTTGGATTTGCAATAATACCATTATGTTCTTTTAAGTCGTTTTCATTTACTTCAGGTACAACAAGTGGCACGTTTTCTGTCATACGGAATGCACTTGTATTATCAACAACAATCGCACCGCGTTTTGCTGCTTCTGGCGCTAATTGTTTCGATACAGATCCACCAGCACTAAATAGTGCGATATCTACTCCTTCAAAGCTTTCAGGAGTTGCCTCTTGAACTGTAAATTCTTCGCCTTTAAATACAAGTTTCTTACCTGCAGATCGTTTAGATGAAAGTAACGTTAATTTCCCGATTGGAAATTCTCGTTTCTCTAAAGTATTTAACATTTGTTCACCAACTGCGCCGGTTGCTCCAACTACAGCGACATGAAAAGTTTTTTGCTTTTCCATCACTATGCCCCTTTCTAGATACCAATCCTTCTATAACTTAGAATCAGAAGGAGTATACAATACCCCTTCTAATCTTAATAACGTTAATTTTATCATATTCTACAGTAAGAATGATGGTTTCATCAAAAATTGTCCGTTTTTTTTCGTTTTTTAATTCATATATCTGAATTTTTCTACGACCACCGGTTGCAATTGCTTTCCTTGCAGCGCTTCTAATACTGTATCTTCCAGTAACTCCATACGAGCTACCATTGAGTTCGGTTTTTTCTCTGGCGCATCTTGACCAAATGGGACGAAGTAGATGTTTTTTGTGGCCATTAGGCGCATGAGGTTGACGCCAACAGGGTGATGACAATATAAATATTTCTTCTTTCTTCTATTATATTGCCATTTCACATCCTGTAAATTTATTTTCATTCCCAAGCATATATATCATACGTTTTTTATTAATACAATAAACGAATTCAACAGTATTGTATTAATTTAGTTGGCAAGTTCTATTTCGATAGTGAGTTTATGAAAGCATAAATTGCCCCCAAACGTTGAGGATCGGATACGGTGTAATTTTTTCAAAAGCATACGGAGCGGGATTCTCTACAACCGTAATACATGTTTTCATATTGTTAAAACGCTCAAAACCCCTCTTAAGGATGGAATATTTGTATATATTATTCGTGTAATTTATGTTATGGTTTTATATGTTAATTAATTACAATTCATTTAAAAAGGAGTATACATAATGAAAGCAAAGAAACTAATAGCGTTAGCTTTACCTGTTATGTTATTAGCAGGTTGTACGCTAGAAACATACGGACTTACTCAATCAGAGTATAGACAGGTGGATAAAGAGTTTAAAGCAGATAAGATGATAAAGGATATGAAACAGTTGCATTATAGCGATGAACAGATTGAAGCACAGCTAAGAGGTGCGTTAGCATCTCTAGACTCTGATAAAGAAGATAAAAAGTCTACTTCTACTTATGAGACAGAAGAGGAGACTGAGAAAGATGTATCTAAAATAAATGACGATAATATAGATGGTTTTGTTTCAGACTCATTCTTTATGAGCCTTACAGATGGAGAGATTGGTATATCGTCAAACAGTAAAGAACTAGTAGGTCACTGGGGTATTTATAAAAATAATTTCTTTTCTGTAGGTTTAGACTTGAAAAAAGATGGTTCATACATGTTATATGAGAGTAGAAGTAAAAAGGACCATAAGGAAAACTATATAAAAGGTAAATGGACATATGATTCAGCAACAAAGAAACTTAATCTTGCAATTGATAAGTATGTGCAAGAAGGTAAGAATCAAGATAAGGACAGTCTTAACTCTAACATAGAGTATACTATAAAGTCATTTAAAGATGACGTTTTTCAAATGGAGGATGTAAAAGAAAACGTATTAAAAGCTAAGAAAGTGAAGTAGTTTTAGTATCATATAACATGTTAAAGTTGTGTGACGGTGAAAGCAAGGAAACGATAAAGAAAAGGTTGAATGGTATCAACAATCTATACTTGATGGTTTGGAACATTTTAAAGATTCACTAAACGCAATAAAAGAAATAAAGGAATAAGATATGTCCTTTAATTTAAGGGGAGCATCTTCATGAAAGTTGTACGCTCTATATTTAAAATTTTTCGTTTAGTAGGTTTAATTGTAAAGCCAGTACTTAAAGCGTTATCTAAAAGTAAATTTTAAATCTCATAAAAATTAAGATCCCCTTCTGCATATAGGTGCAAAAGAGGATCTTTTTCAAATTATTCTATTCGTTCTACAGACAGTACTCATAGATAAATAAGAAACGGTGTATATTTACCCTAACATTTATAAAGATGAAAATCAATATATAATTATCTACATATAGAACCAGATAATAATTATTGTTCATAAAACTATTCTTTTGTTTTATCTTTTAATGTACTCGTACCACCAGTTTCTTTCATCCATCCAAGCTGTAATCTTATCAAGCTCGCCATTAGGTAGTACTTCAGTTTGTAAGTAAGCTAAACCAGTTAATGGATCAGAGACAACCTTCCCTTTTGTTCCACGCTCATTCATAGCATTTACGACTTCCTGAACCAATGAAATACCAAAACCACCAGATTTAACATATTGATAGCCGCCATTGGCAATAGCTTGTTCTGGTTGTTTTTCTCCTGTAAACCAAGATAATGATTTACTGCCAATCAATTGGTTCAAATCACACTTACCGATACCAGGTACATTACCTGTCTCTGTGTATTGCCAAATATCGCATGCATAAGCTGGCTTATTACCGCCATAACGAGGAATCCAAACAAAGTCAGCTTTTACATTTGCCATACCAAACGGAGCATACATATGATGACCAACGTATAAACCTACTTTCTGAGCACCTAACCGGCGCAGTTCATCAATAAATGCTTGTGTGCCCGCTCTCATATCATTCATTGTTTTTACTTCAACATCTGCAACCCAGACTGTCGCGCTCTTGTCTCCACGGTTCCAGAAGTCACGAGCTTCTATTCTTGCATCATTTTCAGAAACGAAACGACAGAATGCATAGTTACCAAAAGGAATACCATGTTGCTTCATGGCTTGTACATATCCTTTATACAATGGATCTACATAATTTGAACCATCTTGTACACGAGCGATGATGAAATCAATGTATTGCTTTGCTATAGGCCAGTTAATGTCACCATTCCATTTTGAAATATCAATAATTTGTCCCATTACTTAACATCTCCTTTTCTATCTTCTTGTTTTTGTTTACCACCTAAAATCTCAACTGCATTTGTTAAAGCTTGCGGAAGCGGAATACCCATTCGCCCGGCATTTTCTAAAAGTGAAAGTAATTCATTACCCATGAAGAAGAAAATTGTCGCTTCACGAATAGCACTATTACTTCCTAACGCTGTATCTAATTGAGCTGCCGCTCCGACCAAAAGAAAAAGCACCACCTTTTTGGCGATGCCTTTGAAACCAACTTTACTTTTTAATTCTCCGTTATACCCTGCTGCAATCATGCCAGTTAGATAATCAATAACTGCCATCGTTACTAAGATTTTCAATGTTGCATCCCAACCTCCCAAGAAATACCCACAAAAGCCACCAAATGTAGCAATAAATGCTTTCATTAATACATCAATACGATCCATCTTTCCATCTCCTTATTTATAATAAAAAAGAGAGACGCTTGTCCCTCTTTTCTCAAAAACTATTAAATTGTATTAATCAAATTAAGTTTAATTATCTGCTTTATCAAGATCATCCGATAATTTCTTTAAAATATCACGTGCTTCTTTCTTCTCTACATCTGTTAATTTAGCATTTTTACTCTTTGCTTCCAACGATTTAAGTACTTCCATGTATGTACTATCTTTAGTGCATACAGTGTCTGTATAAGAGTCGCCAATAGCTACTAATGAATAATACGTTTCTTTATTCTCCTTAGGCACATGCCCTAGAATATACAAAACTCCATCTTTACCAATGCTTATAGAGTTATTTGAAGTACCACCATGGAAAATAGGAGATGACCATTCGGTCTTCCATTTCAGTGTACCATCTGGGTTTAATGCATATAATTGTTGAGATGAATGAACATAAATCACACCATTTTTATCGATTACCGGTGAGTTAATAATAACCTGAGTACCCGTTTCATATTTCCATTTCAGTGTATAGTCTGGATTATATGCATATACACCACCACTTTTAGCTATATAAATGGTTCCATCTTTTGAATATATTGTAGGAGCAGATTTTGAACTAATCTCATTCTGTTCCCATTGTTTCATTATATTTCCATCTTTATCTAAAACATATATAATAGACCCACCATTTATATATAATTCGCTATTTAAACCTAAAGAAAAACCAGGATTACCTCCATTCCCCTTAATCTTTTTATTCCATAATTCTTTACCGTCTTTGTCATGAGCATATAGATAATAATTTTCACCACTTGAAGATACAGTATAAATAATTCCATCCTTTGACATAAGCATAGAATTAGTTCCCGTTGTCGTTCCTTTAAACAGTTCACTTGATACCCATTTTTTTGATCCATTTGGATTATATGCGTGTATTGTTCTCTTATCATAAGCAGCATAGCGTACATAAAGTGTACCTTCACTATCTAGAATAGGAGTATCAACATAACCATTATCTGTAGTTTGCCATTTTATTGAACCATCTGGATTTAAAGCTGTTAATTTTCCTCCTACAACATAAATAGTTCCATCTGCCGCTATAACAGGTGAAGTGTAAATATTCGCTATACCATCTTTAACCCATTTAACTGAACCATCTTTATTAAATGCATACAGTTTTTGGTTTGCATTTCCTATATAAATCGTCCCATCACTTCCAATTGCTGGTTGACTGTAGAATGTTTGAATACCACCTTCTTTGTAAAAAACCTTATACTCCCATTTCACTTTAGGTGTTTCTGGTCCAACGTAAGGTGAATTTTTATTCCAATTCTGACCAAAAGAAAACTCAGCTTGTAAATCATACTTCCCTTGTTCAAATTGTTCACCTTGTACGCTCGTAGTTTCGGCTTTGGTCATTGAATTAGGGTGTACCCCTACCATTAATACAAACAGAAGCATCATTAACATAAATTTCTTTTTCATAATATACCTCCTAAATGAAACATTAAATTATACGATAATAAAATCATATTTATTATATATTATAATTAATAATTTAAATACTTAAAAACTAATATAAACAGAAATAAAAAAAGACCAGCTAATACTGCTCCCGCTCTGTTTGCGTATTATTTTCATTAGTTGGTTTTAGTGGTTCTTTTGGTGGATAAGAACTGGTAAGCGATGTATAACATTCTATACAAATATGCTTTTTCGCAAATCCCATATCTAGTTCATATAGACGTGCCCCACGTTTACAGATTTCGCATCTTGTTGCGATTCTAAAGCTTATAGTTCCATCAAGTTCCCTCCATACCTCGACTTTATTCATGCCATTTGAAAGCCCTGCATTATTTAATACATTGATAGGGATGTTTACAAAAATTCCAGCTTCAGATCTTTCCAACTCTACTAAATATCCCATAAACGGTGTTACATCCTCACGTTGTGGAGGTGTAACAGCTGAATTCTGATTCATATACTATTACTCCTTTCTTCTTTATCCCAAACTATTAAAGTGCCATCCATTTGAGTTACAGACATAGAATCCTAACCCTCGGTTTCCTTCTACAAAACGAACATGTCCCCATTGTTGGAAGCCACCGCCGCCTAAATTAATTCCTTGCATCGCCCTTATATTAGAAAAAACTTTTACATCCTTTTCTGTACTTATATCAAATGTTTGTCCGTCTGCTGCTGGTTTTATATTATTATTCACACCACCTACAGCAAGTGCGTTAAACGGCTGAATACCATCCGCTCTTTCTGCTGCAGCACGATCCCAATTATACATAGATGCATATTTGCCACTGTATAGTGTTACACCACTTACACAAATCGCTGTCCCCTGTCTCATGTCAGCACTTCCAGAACAAACTTTAATAATCAATGCATGTTGTTGTGGAATATAGTTTTTCGGCACTTTAAAGGTAAATGAATATCGTCTGATTTCTCCATAAAATGTAGACGGCTCAGGAAAGTCCATTTTTTGTTCATTCCAGATATCGTAACTTACATTGTCTCGGAATTTAACACAACATACATGTAAGCGTGGTTTCCCTGTTTTACGTACACCATTTATCATAGATGCTCTAAAGTGAGCAGATACTGTGTATTCATTTCCGGGATGTATGCCATTATTCACGATTGCTTCTGGATAGTTATACATGTCTACCCTTGTAGCATTCACCATTTGCTCATAATCGAATATATGTGTATTCTTTTCTATTACGACATTTCCCCAGGACTTCCAAGTAAGACCATATCCACCTTCAAACCCATAATAATCGTTATGTCCAATGTTTTTCTTTGTAACACTAGAAAAATCGGGATCTGCTATTAGGTTTCGTCTTGATACCGCAGTTGTTTTTGTTCCCCATTCGTCTTGGAATAGGAAGTCTAGCATTTTAACAGTTACACCATCTTTATCAATGGTTATCTTGTCACCGTTAATTCTAATAAGATTCGTATCAATGCCTTTTGCTGTTAGCCATTTGACCATTGTATCTGCATTAATATCCAGTTTTGCAGCATTGATTGTAATTTTCCCAGGGGACATATTGATGGCAGTGACAATTCCGTCCTTTAAAATCTGCGCTAAAATCCCTTCATCTAAAACTTCTAACCTAGATTCCGTTTTCCTCGCATAGGCATTATAAGTCTCATTTATAAACGTTTCTTGTTTTCTAGAAACGATTGTAATACCTTTTTCATTTGCGCCAATACTTCTTTCTAACTCTGTAACTTTCTGATTGTATTTCTCGGTAGCTACTCTATTAGCTATATCTTCTAGCATTTTATCAACATCCGTTTGATCTTTCGGATGCAACCAAAATTCTGTAGCTATGGTGCCACGTTGTAACATAGGTGCAGTACACCATAAACGCCCATTTCTTGTAACATAATAACGCCATCTCACAAACGATGCATTGGCTGGCGCTTTATCTGAACATACAGCACGAACCCATGTATGATTTACAACCTTGATATTTGTTCTAGCTGTTTTAATGCGAGTTTTTTTGTCACCAGTCCACCATTCAATTTCAATAAATGCACCACCACTATCAATAGGTGTTTTCCCATCAGTATTGAAATAACCTGATGCAACAAATTCTTCGTTAACCTGACACTCAATGAATTGGCTTGTAAGTCCCCACCAACGATCTTGAGTCTGGCCAGTAACGGTAATTGCAAATGTATTCATACCTTTGTATTTTAAATTCGTATCAACAGAACCAATAGCCCCATTACCGCTATTCCAAAACCAATATTTCTGTCCTAACTTAAAATCAGCATCACGCAACTCGTTGACAGTACCTAAACCGCCTACATAATCCTCAACATCTTTCTTTTTCATTGTTAATTTCAATGCTTCAGAGTGTTGCTGTATCGTTGTGGCCGCCTGAGTTAATGTTTTCCCTTGCTCAGTTTGTGTTTCCTGTAATTTCTTAACACTTGCAGTTGTTCCTTCTGCATTCTTTTCTACAGTGTTAACACGTTCATTAAAAGAGGTTTTTGTTTTTTCTACCGTTTTTATACTTTCTTTAATACCATCCACACTTTTTTCAATCTCGGTTGTTTTCTTAGTGAATTCATCACTCGTTACTTGATTTTCTGGAGCTGGTGTCCAATCCTGTGGCTTATTACCTTTATATAAAGCAACCCATTCTACAATGGCTTTTGTAGTGTTACTTGGAAAGTTATACAGACTCAACTTTCTTTCATTTCCACTCGTTGCTGCTACAGCTTTAAAAGTTACATAGGTAATTCCATTCGCATAAACACTTGTTGCATATCCAACATTATTCGAACCGCCATTTTGCCAAATCCCGAACTTCTGCCCCTTCGGAACGCTACCTTTAATTACAAATGTATATTCTTCACCTGTAGAGAAATTTTCGGTTAGAGAATATGGATTGATTAGATAATCTGTTTTTTCGTATTTAGCATTTGAATCTAATAACAGATTACGTCCTCCAGCTTTATCGTTATTAACTTTCTTTTCTACACTCTCCAACTTCTCACTAATCTGGCCAGCCTTTTCTGTAATTTCAGTTGTAGTTTTCTTTAAAGCATTTGTTGTTTGCTGCACCTCAGAGATTGTCTTTTTTGTACCTTCAAAAGTCTCTTCTACTGTATTTAACTTTCCAGTGATTTCACCATCTTTTTTTGTTAATAACTCAATAGATTTAGTAAAACCCTCGTTAGTTTGTTTCATTTCAGAAACAGTTTTATTAATTTCACCTTGAAAGTTTTGTACATTTTTAATAGTTTGCGAAACTTCTTGGAGACTATTTTTAACTTCCTTGAATCGTCCAGTGGTTTCACTTTGAGCTTCTTCCACTTTCTTATTTAATTCTTCTTCTGTAAGTTTGATATCTTTATTAACCCGCTCCATTGTTTCCTTCTTGATAGTTTCCACATCAGGAATAAGAAGCTCCCAACCTTTACCGTTCCACACTTTTAAAATACCAGGTTTACCGTTGCTAATATCTCGCCATAATGTTTTACCTACTATAAGATTATCGGTCGGTGGATTTTTAGCTTCAATAATATTTACCGCATTATTTTTAAGATTCTCTTGCACTTTTTCAGCCAGTGTTTTTGCTACTTCTGATTCTTTCTTAGCATTATTAGCTGTTTCATTTGCATCTTTCACTAATTTATCTAACTGATCTATCAGTTCTTGCTTACTACCTAGTGAACTAAGGATACGATTGTAAATCTTTCGTAGCTCATCATTAGGGTCAACAATTTCGCTGTAATCACCAAATGCGTATTTATCTTGCGAAGGATCAGTATGTGATTCATCACCAGCGATCGCCCTTGCTTCTAAATAAAGCTTAGGTGTGAATCCAACATCTTTAATTCGGATTGTATCTCCTTCATTGATTAACTCGTGGGCCAGCCCAAATACACGCCCCATACTTTGTGCTTGAACATCATAAGAGACAGAGGTATTCACGCGTTTTGCTAACTCTGTTTTCATAAGAGTCAATAAGCGTTCTGGTGTTATATCTTCTTCTGTTTCTGGAGTATAAAATCCAAATTTGTGTTTACCTTTTTCATTCCAACGTTGAAATGCATCGTTATCCACAATATATGGAATACCCTTATTTATATCTGAGATAGTGAGAACTTCTCCACCTTCTTTTTTGATATATCCAATTAAAGCTGTACAAATGTTTTGTGAGTTCTCAATACGTTTGATTCCAATTAAATCTTTACCTAACGTGACTTCCTTTCCTGTTTCTCTTCCTCTTTTTTTCACCATATCTACATACCAACCTACGATTTTAGAACCGACCACTTCAACACGGTATATAATTTCTAATTCAAATAGGGAAGCAATCTTTTTTAAGAAACTCAACGGATCTATAAATTCGTCAATAGTCATAGAACGAAATCCAGCATACTCCGTTTTACCACGCTGCCATTTTACACCTACAAGAGCAATGTCCATAAATTCATTTACTGTCTTACCTTCAATTTTCTGTGGACGAATATAGTCATCTTTAGCAAGATTAATCCATGCACCTGATGCATAAGTAATTACGGATCTATCGTCAGGGTCTTTTTCTACTTCAGTGATTACATACGGAACAATACGCCCATCCCTTACTTCTTTTAATACTAAGTTTTGTTGCATAAGTGTTGCTGCATATTTCGTGTTATCAAATACTTTAAACTCTAAAGTATCGATATTATTCTTGATTTCCCAATGACGTTTATCATCCCAATAATCCTTTGGTTGTATAGCTGAAACGATTTGACTCGTTTTAAAATCAATAATATGTAAGACTCCACTTGGCGTCCTCATCTAAATCGCTCCCTGTATTTAACCTTTGCTGTTCCGATATCATAAGGCATGATTTCTAGTGTATTCATACCTTTATTAATGATAGGAAAATTACTGAAAATGTCTTTAATATTAATCGCATTCTTCCCTTCAATCGTTACATGACTATTTTCGGTATCAATTACGACTTTATCGCCAACATCTACTATATAAGGCGGTGTGTTTTTCGTATTTAAATTCACTTTCCAAAACTTTAAATCACTAACTGACATTGCTTCTACTGGCGGTACATCCTGCCATTGCATAATGCTAATCTGTATTTGAGCTGCTTTTTCCATATGATAGTTATTTTCATCTGTCCACCGTGCAAAACGCTCTGAATCATCTTTTTCTGTCCCAGGAAGAAATTTCGAAATATACGCTTCCCATACATTTCCTGTTCTAGCTATCCACAATCGTCCAAAATATTGATTCCATGTATTCGGATAATCACCACTCTCATAAATCAGCCCTGTTTTCCCTGGCTTGTTATCGTATCCAATAACCATCGTTCCAAAATTTTGTTCGGCTTGCCAAAAGAGATCGTTCATAGCAATTTTTGAAAGTACCTTACTGTTTTCGTCTAATATTGCTATCTCAACTCGTCCCATTTCATTGATTTCCTTACTCTTACAAGTAACGTAGGCTTGCATAATAAAATCTTGTACTGGACCACCAGGTATACTCTTTTTGACCGCTGCACCGTGCCATCCTTTTCCCGTTCCAGTCCCAAAATCAGAACAATAGAATTGGTATTTATCTGATTTCATTTCACCAACCGGTTCACCATCTTCCATTGCACTGACTTTACTCCATCCAACAGTAGTGGCCATTTCATCCCATACTATACGTTGATTCCTTTCCACAGGCTTTTCTATAGTTTTTAGTGGCATACCGATACGAAAATAATCTCGATTACTTAGGGATATCCCGCCAAACCATATATCTAAAAAAGTGTTTGGTTTCGTAATGTCAATCTCAATAATAGGATTAGAATGAACAGTTCCTTTGTTTTGAACGCTTGCCGTTAACCCAAGCGCACCTGTTTGAAATTCTACTGTTCGGGTAGGTCCTAATTTATAAGGCATTGGACAAATAAACTTCAAAGTACCTTTACCTAACGTAACGAAATCATCAAGATTAAAATCTTCATCAATTATAGCTAAATATGTTCGATCAGGAGTTGCATCAAATACTAGCTCAACTGCTTCTTCTGTAATTAACCATGCTGCTATTTCTTCTTTTAACGTTTCTAAATCTGTTCCATCTGGAACGATAATTCCTACAGGGACAGGAAGTGGACGAGGATCTGTATCCGTTCCTAATAATCTTGCACCAGGATATCCAGGTGTTTTTAAGAAATTACGTTTTAGAGGTGCCCATGTTGGTGGACTCCATCCCTTTTCTATTTGAATGTACTCCTTTCGTTGGTTGTTAAAAGTAAAAGAACTCATGCCAACACCTCATTTCTTTATAAAATAAAAGAAACCCAAACCTAAAAGGATGAGTTTCTTTTTGCTTCTCTTTCTTGATACTCGGTTGTATAGCGATAAGTACCGCGTGCCACGTCTCTTCCTTCTAAATTAACAGGCACTTCAATAACTAAATCTCCACCAAGCATTGGAATAACTTCACCACTAGAAGATAAACCGGATCCGTAATTAATCACTTGATTTGATACGCTGCTTGCCATAGCTTGTCTACTATTTGACATACTTCCATACACACCACTCATGATACTCCTTAATCCTGATAATTGACTCACAGAACTAGCCATCATACGGCTCATGTCACCCATTAGTTGATTTATTTCTCCCGGCATAGCAAATTGTTGTCGTGGCATGGCTGCTACGATTCCAGCACCAATATCTCCAAGTGTCTTTTTATTCAGGGGAAGCACAGCTTCTCGTCCCGCTTCTCCTGCACCTTGCAAGTTTCTACCATTCATTCCGAAGATAGTTGGTTTAGTGAAGATACCACCTTTTGCGCGCCAATCAATATTAATTCCTGACGGAAATGTAACATCTTTACCTAAAACATTTTTCGTGCTTGTTTGTAAGCTGAAGTGTGGAAGAGGTGGCATTTCTGGTTTTGGAATTTTTAACTTCAAGTCACTAAAGAATCCCTTAATCTTCCCAATAAATTTTTCTATACTGTCAACTGCATCTTTAATTGGATCTATAATAAAATGTTTTGCCGCTTCAAATTTTTCTTGAGCTGCATTCTTTACAGAATCAAATTTTTCCCGTGCTGTGTTGTACATATCATTAAATTTCTCTTTTGCAGAATTATAAGCTGAAATAATTGGTTCAACGATGTATGTGTAAACCATCTTCCATGCTTCAAGTGTATACCCTTTTATTTTCGCCCAAATTCCTAACATCCAATTGGATAAATCATTTAACTTTTCTTTTGTTGCGTTCCACAATTCCTGAACAGGCTGAATGACATATTGTTTTACTAAATTCCATGCTGCAGAAGTATATGATTTAACTGTTTCCCATTGCGAATTTAGCCAAGAAACTAAATCGCCAAACTTTTCTTTTACTAAGTTCCAAGTATCTATGACAGGTTGAATAATATATTGCTTAAATAGTCCCCAAGCAATTTGCGCCATAGCTTTTGCAATTTCCCATTGTGTACCCAGCCAAGTGACCATTTCACCGATTTGTGTACTCACCCAGTCGTAAGCTTCCTGGATTGGTTGAATAATGTATTGACAGATTGCTGCCCATGCAATTTGTACACCTGCCTGTATTAACAACCAACCAGCTTCTAAAACGGTAGAAACTGCCGAAATAATTGGATCTAAAACAGTAAGAATTGTATCCCATGTTTCTTGCCATGCTTGCGTTAATGTTCCCCACAATTCAGATGCTGTTTCAACTAAAGAGGACCACCAAGAGGAAGCAGTTTCAACAATCCCAGACCATAAACTACTAAAGAATTCACCTATCGGATCAAAGAAACTATGCATCATTTCTATGAAAGAAGACCATGCTTCAGAAAAGAATTCAACAGTAGAATTCCATGCATCGCTACACGCCTGATTCACACCCTCCCATAAATCACTAAAAAATTGACCTATCGGATCAAAAAATTCATGCATTGCTTCTAAAAATGAAGACCATGCTTCACTACAGGATTGGGATATCCCGTCCCAAAGTTCTACTAGGTACTCTTTAATAGAATCCCATGCTTCTATTGTCCAATTTTTAATATCATCCCAGTTTTTATAAATAGCCACTCCTAGAGCAACTATAGCCGCTATGATAATAGGAACTATTGCAACTATGCCTAGTGCGGCGGCGGCTCCGATTTCAAATACACCCATGACCGCCATAACTATTGGTGCAATTGCCATAAGTGCCCCTGAAATTACCCCAATAGCCGTTGCAACTGCTGCTAATGTCGCTGCTAATTCTGGATTATTAGAAATCCAATCAGCAATACTAGCAACAACATCAGCAATCACTCCTAGTATAGGTTCAAGAGCCATTTTTAAATCTTCCATTGCCTTTTGAAACTTAACTGCTGGATTTGCATCCATTTTTTTTATGGATTCATTCAATTTCTCCTGATTCTTTTGGAAGTCTACGGTTTTTTCCGAAGCTCTTATTAAAGTATTAGTTAAATTTTGCCCTTGGTCCTCAAACATAGTGGCTAGAACTTTAACCCCTACTTGATTCTTTTTAACAGGATCTTCTATTCCTTCTATCGCTTTAGCTACTTCTACCATAGCTTTTGAACCATCACTTCCACCTTTAGCGACAGCTGCACCCCATTTTTCTATTTGTTCAGTTGCAATACCAGAACCATCAAGTGCTTCTTTTAAAGCTTTGTCAGCTCCTTGTGCGAATTCATTTAATTGAATCCTACCTTCTTTAAGCCCATCTAAGAGATTATCAATCATTTATATTCAACGTGATGCGCAACGTCACGCCCGTTCTCTTATGAACTGCTATACGTCACCGTATAGATTAGACTATATCTTCAACTACTTGAGTTGCTCCCCGTTTCGAGTGTCATTTGCTTACACCCTACGTCTTCCGACTAGTCGTTGCACGTTCCTTAATAAAAAGGCTTCGCTCAGTATTGTCTCATTTGAGAGTTTCACTGAATTAAAGGAGTTTTTCATTGTACGTCACCATACAAGGGAACTATAATCTAATTCCAACTACCAGTTTCAACACCAGCTTCCATAATTGCTTGAACTTCTTCAGCTTTAAATCCTGCACGAGTCAACTGACTCCCATATTCGGCAATGATATCTAATTGTTCCGGTGGAAATCCCATTTTTAACAACGCATCTGTCATAGATAGAGCGTGTTCTTGAGATATTCCTAATTCATTACCTATTTCATAGGTTTCTTGAATTAATTCAGTAAAATCAATCCCTTCATAGGATTGAGCTATAACTGCTGCACTTTTTGCCATTGATGCATTTGCTTGGTCACTTATATCTTTATTTAAAGCCCATTGTCTTCTAACACCTTCTAAAGCCGCTGCTCCATCCACACCATATGCCGTAATTCCTCTTACAGCTTCTTCAACTGACTTTTTCGAAGACTCTGGGACCTCAAAAGTAATATCAATCTTTGTCTTTAACTTTGACATATCCATCGCTTGTTCTACTGCGCTTGCAATACCACCACCAGCCGCTATACCACCAATGACGTTTTCGAGTCCTACTTTGAGTCCTTCAAACTTCTTCTCGGTTCTGCCAGCTTCTTGTTGTAAATCTCTTAACTCATTTTGTACTTGTTGTATAGAGTTTCCGGCATCCACAGATCGGAGGGCACGTTGTAATTTTTCAATATCAGCTTCAGTTCCTAATGCTTCACGACCAATAAGACCAATTGCTTGTTCTAACTGTCGACTTGTAGCCGATCCACTTTTAATTGCATTTACAAGACGATTACCTAATGCATTCGCAAAATCATCAACACTTTTTCCTGTAGCACTAAATAAAGTTTCTAATTGTCGTGTTGAACTTGCTACATTTTCTTGTTCGGCTTTCATATTACCGAGCTTGTTTTTCAGACCATCAAGTGACCCTTGTGTAAATTCAATTTCACGCCTAAATGCGCGGTACTGCTCTTCTGAAATTTTCCCATTCTGAAATTGCTCTTGAACCTGTTGCTCCGCTTCTTTTAATTTATCGAGCTTTTGTGTAGTTTTTTCAATTTGTTGTGTAAGCAACTGTTGCTTTTGAGCAAGTGCCTCAACGTTACCAGGATTAAACTTTAATAAACGTTCAACATCTTTTAACTCTTTAGTCAAAGAATCACTTTGCTTATTCACGTCTTTTAAGGCATTTTGTAACGGTTGCGTATTCCCTCCAATTTCAATCGTAATTCCTTTAATTTTTCCTCCTGCCATTATCTCACCCCTTTTTCTTAGAAAGCATTAAAGTCTTCTTGAGTTGCTTTTCGAACTTTTTCTTGTCCTGGATTTTTCATTTCAGCATACTCAGCTATATAATCAAAGCAATCACCAATCGTCATCACTTCTAAGTCCCAATATGTGAGCTTCGCTTCATAACAAAGAGCAAGGAACAATTCAGTGCTTAATTCTTCATCACTGAAAGTCCCTTGCTCCCCATTAATTTTCTTTACTTTTTTTTTGCTCCCATTGTTTTTTGAACCATCTCATTAATTTCCGGCATTATATCGTAAATAGGAAACTCATCAAATCCTTCTAACCAAGTCATCGGGTCTGGAATTTCAGGATCAGCTGTTTTAGCGTATAACCAAACTAAATCGTAACAAACTTCAAAATCTACCTTGTCAAAATCTAAGTTAGAAAAATCAATAGTACCTTCTGTTGCATCTTGCGAAGCGAATGTACCTATAGCGCCTAATTTAAACATATCGGCAAATAAATCCCGTCTAAATTGCGCCTTATATCGCTTGGCTGATGCTGCATTAGCTTTTAATTTGACCTGTTTTCCGTCTATTGTAATTGTCTTTTCCATTTACTTACGCTCCTTTTGGTAATACAGGTACTTTTGTATACACTTTTTTGTACCAATTATTATAAATATCTGTTTTTGATTTAGTAGTAGTTTTCGTTTTAACCATACGTTTTCCATTAATATCAATAGGGCTGGATACAAATTTAAGTTCATTTGTATTTGGCTCCGCTGAATTTGTTTTCGTTTTAGATGCAAGTGTTGGACGACTTGCAGAACAGTTAAACATAACGTGTCGAGTTGCTCGTACATCGCCATCAAATTCAAATAATAATGCAAATGATTTTCCTTTCGCATCCGCTAACTCATTTAGCACACCATCTTCTTCGTCTAATTCCTCTCCTAGTGCATCAATTGCAAATTGTTCCGGAATAGTCGCAATAGAAAGCGTTCCATCATACCCTTGGTTATTACTTGCAGCGTAATAAAGCATGTCATCAGCGTAGAATTCAATTAAATCCCCTCGTGGATCAAACGTTAATTCAACCGCACCAGGTAATGGAATTGGTGTATTAAATGTAACTACACCATCTTTAATATCGAAAAGCGCATAATGGACATTCTTTAAACCAAATGCTACTTTATTTTCATTCATTTATATCAACCTCGTTTCATAAAATTTTTGATACATATTTTCAGATTCAATAAAAGTCCCATACGAGTCATAAGGAATCTCGTGATCATCTAGGACTTGTTCTAGCTTGGCTTCCGCAACTACATCTTTCTTAGTTGTATAAAGCTCTATATTTACATCATTTATCTTGTGATACACCTTGTTGTCAGCCATTAAATTTGCTGACCCATCCACAAGAAAACAGATATACGGTGGCGCTGGAACTGGATTACCTGGTGTTGCTATGAAATGCGAATAAGCCACAGGATAGCCTGTAGCTTCAAGAATTTTTATAAATTCTCCTAATGTTAATGTCATGATTCAATTGCCCTTTCAATACGTTTTGGCAATTCTTCAATTACATACTCTTCAACGGGACGAATATGCACTTTCTTCGGTACTCGGCCACCACTAGCTTTCGCATGGCCATTTTCTAAAAGATGCGTTAATTGACCTTTTGTATTATGGATAACAACAGCTTTACCTACTTTTTTCTTACGCCAACCTTTACGATAACCACCTGTTTTTTTAGGACTATTTTGTCTTAACTTACTTACAGCAATATCGGCTACATCTTCTTGTGCATTTGTTAATTCTTCTTCCACAACATTTGCATACCTTTGCAATTCTCTAGCAAGATCACTCGCAAAATTATTCATATTAAACATGCTCCTTTGCGATTATAGTCAATGTTTGATTCATTTCATCATCATTCATTGGCGGCTCGATGATATCAAAGATACGACCTTTCATATTAATTCGCATTTCTTCCGTAATACTAGAAGTGTATGGAATTACGAATCGATAAACCCGTGTAGCTTGTGAAGCGGAAGCTTCAATGTACTCAGATCCTTTCACTGTTTTTATCATCGCCCAGGCTTTTTTAAATTCTGGCCAAGATGTTTCGATTACTTGGTTTAATTCATCTTTTATTACTACAGGTTCTTCAATAATGATTCTATTTCTACAATCGCCTGTATTCAGTGGTTTCTTGTACTGAAAAGGACGCATACTAATCACCGACCAACTTAATTTCTTCTAATGCTTTATCAACGCCTAAACTATTAATCTGACTTAAAAAATTCTTATCAAAATACTCTAAGGCATCGTTATAGACATAACGAGAGCGTTCAAAGACTAATTCCTTGAACTCCTCGTCAGTATTTATATCGTAATCGCCACAAACTCTCAATAAAGACTTATTAGACGTAGAAAGAGTACGCTTTAGGTTATCGTCTTCCTCATCGCCTAAGTGCATCCTTTCCTTAAACTCTTGCAATATTTCATCTGAAATCGTTGCGTTTCTCATTCATTTCACCCTTTATTTAGATTTTGTTTCTGCAGGTGGTGTAAATGAAATTGCTAAATCGTAAACAAGAGCCGCTTTATTATCTTTTGGTTTCCCATTAGCAAATTGTTTAATTGTATAAAGAGTAGCATCTTCGAAAGCTAATGTTTGATCAAATTCTTTTAGCTTGTATCCACCTGCGATTGCAGCAATATATTGTCCTTTTACAAAGAATAATGCTTTACCAACAGGAACTTCCTCACACTCGACAGGTTTAATGTTATAAGGCAATGCCATTACCCATTGACCTGTTGCGGTCTGGATTGTATTACGTGCTTGTACGCCAATCGCATCAATCGGGTTAACTACCATTACAATTTTATTTAATACTTTTCTGGATTTCCCTTTTGCATCAACAGATAAAGCTTTTACTACTTCATAAAGTTCGCCTGCTACAATTTCCCCTTTATCAGACGGAGCAAATGTTAATTTGCCAGAAGATTTTTTATCAGTAACAGCGCCTGTTTCTGGATTTACATCTTTCATTAAACCAACTGGTTGATGTGCTACAGATCCTCCACCATTAATAAAACCAAATTCTAGACCAACAGAATATGTTTCTACTAAAACAGTTCGAACATAGCGTTCAATCCATTCCGGCCCAAGTTCCTTCATATCATTCGGAATTGCTGCAAATGCAGTTAATTTAAGTTGACCAATTTTTTCTTGTTTGAAGATGGCATCAATTTGCCCACGGATTTCACCGAATAACTCGCCCCATACATACGCCTTCGTTGCATCAGAATAAATAAACTTCGTAACTGCTCCTAAATCTTGCAAACCAATTTCAGCTAATAAGGGATGTTCCGTAACTAAATCTTCAAACACACGCTCTTGAGTCGTTACAGGAAGGATTGAGCCATCTGTAAATCCACCTTCTTTAACAACTGCATTGAAGAATTTTGTTTCTGCTGAAGTTAAAACATTTTGACCACGTTGCTGTAAAATTGAACGATCAAGCATATCGTTATTTACTTGTTCACGAACAGTATTTGCTACATCTGTTTGTAGTGCGTCAAAGAAACCTTCAAACGCTGACGTTTGTTCTTGTTCTGTACTTTCCGCGTTAGTTAAAGTGTCCGTCAATTTTGCTTTTGCTTTATTAAATGCTTCAGATTTATTAAATTTAATCGTCATTATGTGTTTCCCCCAATTTTTATAATTTTAAAAGGAGCCCTTTAATCCCACTGTTTTTTACAGGTTTAGGATTCGGCTCCTTTGGTTCTTCTATATTGTTTTGTAAATCATTTAGGATTTCATTTTTTAATCCTGATAATGCTGCATTTAAATCTTCTTTTGTAATCCCTTGGCCTTTGTTCATTGTTCCATTTCTAAAACCATCGATTACTTTCTGGGGAAGCATGGTGGCAGTAGCAGTTGAAGCTGTCATTTTAACCTGATTATCCATAAACATAATTTCATCCACAAAATTATTTTCTAATGCTTGTTGCGGACCCATCCAAGTCTCTTCAG
The DNA here is from genome assembly GCF_000836715.1 of Bacillus sp. L_1B0_5. Lineage (NCBI taxonomy): Bacteria > Bacillati > Bacillota > Bacilli > Caryophanales > Bacillaceae > Bacillus > Bacillus sp. L_1B0_5. The sequence continues at coordinate 119,874 of NZ_JXIS01000040.1, forward strand.
CCATCATATTAAGTAGTTCCTTTTCTGATTTACCGCTTTTAATGACATAAGCATTTACAATTGCTCTATCTGTTGTTTTCAACATTTCAGCTGCCTTTTCCATGTCACGATGATCTCCACCATTCCACATTGAAGCATTATGAATCATAATTTGTGCTGTAGGTGAAATTCGGACTTTATCACCAGCCATCGCAATAACAGAAGCCGCACTTGCAGCCAAACCAACAATTTGAACTTCCACATTACCAGGATAATTTTTTAATGCTGTATAAATTTCTGACCCTTCGTGTACATAACCACCAGGACTGTTAATCGATACAATTAAATCATCACCATTGGCATTAGTTAGTTCTTTTGAAATTTTACCTGGGCTTGCAGCATCCATTTCAAACCAATCATAAATCCAAGCTTCATCATTTGAAATTATTGGTCCTTTAACGTCAATTTTCACCGTCATTTTTATTCTCACCTCCTTCAGAATCAGTTAGTTTCGTATAGTTTTTCGTAATATGATGTGTATTTAAGTTAGGATCATCAGAAACTTCATATCCTACTTCTAATCGAATTTCATTTCCTGTAAATGCACTTGAAGAAATGAGTTTATCGATGCTTGTCGCAAGATCAAATATACTTTGATAAGAAACAGCTTTAATTTCAATTTTTTGACCTGAAAGATACTCTTCTTTTTCAAAAAATTTAACGTTTGCTTCATCTGAAATCTTTTTTAACAAAGGTTTTGCTGTGAAAAGCATGTAATTCTTTGTTTGCTTCTCTACATCAGCCATTTCACCATATATCAAAGCAGTTGGAATACCAAAAGCCATTGCTACTTGATTTAAGAAGCCATTTGTTACTTTATTAATTTCCTCCACACTCTGCCCAGAATTTGCTCCACCTGACGTTTCAGCATACTTAAAACCTGGTTGTTGTGGAATGATAGCGACATCTTTTTCTCCAATCGCTTTGTACATGTTATCAATGAACTCTTGCAGTTTTGATTGGTGTTCTTTGCTCTTTGCAGCGAGCATGTCCATATCAACTGTTCCGCGAATTTGATTCTTACGTTTTTGAGAACTTAATATTCTACCGAATAAATCACCATAATCAGTAAACAAACCATCGATAAGAGGTGATAACTTATCATTCCTGTATCTTAAATGAATGACTTCACTTTGTTTAAAACTTCTTTTAAACTGATAATCTTTTACAGTGACATTTGTAAAAGTATCTTCAAACACAGCATATTCGTTATGTTCAAAGTCATCAGCAATAAGTAGATCACCATCATCCGCTTGAATAATCAAAGCTTCATTATCATAAATAAGTTTGTAAATGAAACTCTCCCAAAAGGTACTTGCTGTCATATTCTTATTTGGTCTAACATTTAATCGGTAATAAAGCTCATCCTTTTCAAATTCTTCACCGTTTTTCACTCTGAATTCCGACTGACTTATTGTTCTTCCTAAAAAAGAAATACATGTATCAATCGCTAGTCGCTTCATATGGACTCTATTTGCCTTTTCGATAAACATTTCCACATCAAACATAAATCCTACTTCACTATTTCTTTTAAATACTGCGTCCAACCATCCAATGATTATCACCCCCTTTATTAGAATTTAATACCGTCTAACATAAAGTCGAATTCATCCACAAGAATGTTATCCGCTTGCCATAATGCATGGATAAAGGCTTGGAATCCATCTGTTTTTCTCTTAAATTCATCTTTCTTCAAATATTCTTTGTTGCCGTCTTTTTTGATGTGGACGTAGACGTTATTGGTGTACCAACGCATTAATGGATTATCACCAAAAATAATACGATTGTTTGCAAATAACGTTTCTACCCTTGGCGCTAATAAAGAATGAATAGCTTTTGGGTTACGAATGTATAACAATATGAAGCCTTCAGCTTCAAGTGCTGTTTTAACAAGATCAAGACGGAATGTATCAGCTACTATTGTGTTAAATCCGTATATCTCACGCATTTTTACAAACCAATCCACAATATGAGAGATATTAATAACCGGCTCATCCACAATAGTTAGTAAGCCATTTTCAGCCCATTCATAAATAGGCGCTTTTAATTTCACCTTGTCCAAGAATCCTTTACGTACAAATGAATGACCTTTCCATATATAATCTTCACCATGTTTAAATAGCAAGCCGACTGCTGCGAAGTCTTTGATGCTGGCGAAGTCGAGACCGCCTACAGCTACTTTGTGCTTTAAATCTGGAACTGCTCTCAGTGTTTTTCCATCTTCTTCAAAACCAGTACGCATGATTTCTTCCCATGAAGCTACAGACTTTGTTAAATCTACTTCCGGTATATTCATCCTCTTAGTCATGAAATTTTCTCTATTAGACGGATCGTTTTCTAGATTTTTATACTGACGCATAACTTTCTTAAACAATCCTCTAGCGTATTGACTCATTGGCTTACTAAACATCGGATTTGCTTTTTCCCACATATCAGGATTATCTACTTCTTCAGCGTTATCAAGCTTACAAATAAAAGGAAACAATCTATCTTCTTTTTCTTTCCCTTTCAGGATATTCATAGCTCGCTCTTTCATTTTGTCAAGATACCCCTCACGAACAAATCCATCTGTGGTAATAAAAAATTCCCTAGAGTTAGGAACTTTACCTAAACCGCTAGAGAACACTTCTACAACATCGCTATTTTCATATCTATGTATCTCATCGTAAATAACACACCCGTCCCTTAACGAGTCTTTACTCCCTGCATTAGACGTATGAAATTCAAAAGTCGAACGAGTAGCTTTATTTGTTATCAATTGTTTTGTTGATACAAATAACTCGTCTAATATTTCATGTTTTTTATTCTTTTCATAAACATCTATAAAAGAAGTTTTAGCCTGTCTTTCTGTATTAGCAACTACTGATACGTTGTAATGCTCAATACCGTGCAATTCGCTAATAAAGAAGTGTGTCAATGCACTAATCAATCCGTTTTTACCAGCACCCCTTGCCATCATCCAGAAGTGTTGATCAAAATAAACATCCTCATATTCATCAAACAAAAACACAAATGCTATTAAAAATTTCTGAAAGGAATTTAATTTGAAATGCCACTTTTCTATGAAAGTTACACATTTATGAATTAAATCCACATCAAAATGTAAATCATTACGGGTTAATATATCTTGCTTTAAATAATTTATAAGCATGATACGTTCTTTATTTAATACCACTGTTCCTATTTCATATAGTTCTATATATTCACTTACATACTTATGAACAATCATATTAAATCACTTGCCGAATATTTCTTAATTTCTTTTTTATTATTTCCTTCTGGCAACAAATCCGTTAGTTGTTTAATGACCCTTTGATATGATTGATCACGGGTATTATATAACCGGGCAACAGGTCGTTCTCTTTCATACGGCTCTGTTTTATCAGATTGTGAGAACATTTCATAGTCACCATTCTCAGATATATCCATCCACATCTCATTTAATAAAACTCGTAATCTTGCTGCCTGAATAATTAATCCTTCAACCACTTTTAACTTACTAGGTGGGATGTCTTTAAATAATCTTTTCAAACGATTTTTTTCTTTGTTAACTAGCACCTCACGCTCATCAATATCCGCCATAATATCACCTCGATTCAATCATATTTTCATACTGGGTAGGGGTCCTATACGAAACAACTTAAAAATCTGGAAAAACGACCCCCTCCTCCGGTGCCCCTTAGAGCAATTTTTGATGAAATATTTTAAGGGGGGTATTATTACCGAATCATTTTTACCATTTTTCATCGTGTTCCCATTTGTTTATCTTTTTAACAAACACTCTACCGTGTTCTTTATTATGGCAATCCACACAGACTGTTTCTAAGTTATCTGTTTCTAATGCAAGTTCTGGATGATGTTCTAGTTCTTTTATATGATGGACAACGAGCTGAATCTTCTTACGCTTTGCACTCTCACTGTATTCATTGGTGTCCACACGAACACTACCATTACGTTTACACTCTTGGCATTCATAGTTGTCTCGCTTCTTTACTTGCTCCCGTATACTCTTCCACTCACCACTGTCATAGAACTTACGCTTCTGTTGTTTGGTTTTATATTCATTCATCGTCCTTTACCCAACGTTCTTGATTACCTTTATCTTTTCCCAATAGATCTTTTATTGATGTTTGTTCCAGATATTCTACAGAATAAAGCATGTGGTTCTCGCCATACAGTTTGTAATACTTGAATCGATTAACATCAATCCCAGCCTTCTTGTACGCTTTCTCATGTGGCTTAAGGTATTTGATGTATGCTTTCTTATCAATAGGTATAAGACCAAGCACAGCAATCTTACTATTTAAAACGCTGTCCAATTCTCCTCACTCCTTCCTCTCCAGGAATTCATCAATTGTTTTATCTAGCAAACTAATCATTGCTTCTCTTCTTTGCTTTGGCGTTGTGTTGTCTTCCATTGCATTAAAGACTGGGATTGCACTTTCTAACTTCTGTTTATCGATACGTTCGTTTACAAGGTCTTGTCCAAGGAATGGAATTAATGTACCAATTACAATCGCTTGTTCTTGTTTGGTTAATTTAGTTAGATCCATCATTCATCCTCCTCCAAAATAAAAAGCACCCGATAAATGGGTGCTTTTTATTTCAATCGTATTCGAATTACTTGTTTATTATCTAATTGAGACTACTTTTGCTTTTCCTTCAAAAAGAATTTCTTTTTTAAAAGGATCTATTATATCTCCATTCCAATATCTTAAGGCTTTCTCTCTAACTTTATTCAGTCCAATTGTTGGTCCTTCAATTAAAGATGCATCACATTCATGTATTTTACCATCTACCTCTAGTTCTACTAATTGCATTTCATCTCTTTTACACTGCTCTAACCAATAACTTAAATCCCCCTCATCACTTATCCAGAGACAGCGTGTTCTTGATGGATAATCAGGGAAGCTTTTGACGCGCACCTCTTCAAGTGCAGTTTCTCTTGCAAAATGCCAATAGTAAGTAACTGCATTTACCAACGATGTAAGATTACTATACAACGTTATATCATCAGTATTATATACATCAAAAAAAGGGTTATATGTTTGTAAATCAGTATCAATAATTTGCCCTAATTTTAATAATCCGTGCCTATTCCCATCAGTAATTCGATTAATATGATAAAATTTTTCACCGTTAACAATTCGCAAAAATATCACCTCACCTTATATTTCGACAAAAGAAAACAATATCCTTTTATCAAAATATAAGCACCCGAATGGATGCTACATCATTAATTATTCTTTATTAATTCAAATACAGTAAATGAAGTTTTATTCTTCTTCCAGTCACCTGCACAGCAAACATTTTCAAGTAGCTGAAAGAAGAGCAAAAGCCCTTCCTCGTTTAAACAACGAAAATTGCAATTGAATGTGAAATCAAGAAACAACTATTCATCCAATCTGCAACCATCGCCACCGGTTATGACGATCCATTTTCAGTTATAAGGAATTTTATGAGCAATATTTTCCGCCACTACTCACAATACAAATATATCACGTTGATTCCAAAATAACCGGCACATTTACTGCCAAAAAGCGGTCACGAATCTGCCACAATCTTTGAACCAACATACTGTAATATTAAAGATGATTTAAGTAATTGAAATAATTTTAATGCGTCTTGATTAGTAAGAGAATCATAATCGTGAAAACCATGAGCTATTGAATTACGATTAAGGTTTCTTCCTAATCCTTCCGATCCTTTAGTGAATGTATTTTTAAAGGTTCTAAGAACTGATATTGCAAAAACCTTTTTTATTTGTTCTACTTCAATATCAGATGCATAATATTTTTCAGGTTCAATCTTTTTATAAAGTCCCCACACATTTGGATTAGACCTAATCGCTATCGCTTCTTTTGTTATTTTTCCCTTAAACCAAAAAGCAATAACATGCTCAAACGCTGCAAATAATGGCATAATGCACAATTTATATAAACCGTGTTTATAAGCTTCATAAGCCTCTTTAATTAAAGTCGCATGAATTTCATACATAGGATTTTGAATTATTTCTTCTACATACTCTTCTAGATTATCTTCTACATAATTTGATACATTTTCTTTAGTTATATTACCATCCATTATAGCCTTCATAAGGATCATATCTAAACACCAATATTCTTCTTCATAAGTCGTTAATTTTTTATCCGTCCGTCTCAGCTCTTCGACAACAGACTTTTTTAACGAATCCCAATCAATACTCTTATAACTCCCTAATACTGGTCTAATTAAGTCCGATATTGGTTTATATTGTTCTCGTATTGATTTTTGTATGGACTCTATTGGTTTAATCTGCCCTCTC